>JAISUZ010000004.1 GCA_031271785.1 Fibrobacter sp.
CCGATTTTTACCTGATCGCCGCCGTGCAAAGCAAAGGAAAAGTTTTTGTGGTAGAAGCCGCCGGAGAAGAAGAAAAATTCAACGCCCGCAAAACCGAAATTTTGGAAGCCATCGGGAAAATTGAGTGGTAGGGTTTCGAGATAAGGATAAAGTTGCGGCACATATTTGGAAAATCTTAGAGAATGTCTTATGACAACAAATGAATAAAGACTTCTTAACTCTAAATATTCTGTGCGATTTTTTGTAAAACACTCTCTTTAAATCCACGACAGGAAAAATGACTGTGAACATAAATTGTTGTTTCTGGTATTTTGAAAAAAACGTCACCCTTAGATTGATCTTTTGATACACTTAAATCCTTATTCCTAAAAATCTGAAATAATCCCAAATCAGGTTGTTTGGATATTTTTTGAAATTCCTTTGCAACAGTATGCGCTATAAAAATTTTCTTGCTCGAATCATTCAACTTCTCATCTAATTGTTTCAAATGAGATCTATTATCTGTAGAATAAATTAATTGATTCAATGCAGATTTATTTTTTGTACTCGAACCAATTGTCGGAAAACCCACTAATTCCACAAAAGAAACACTATTTATAAGAGTGCTGGGCGAGATTCCATATTTTGTATAAATTCTTTTAAACTTTCGATGATATTGAACTCCACCACGTCTTTTATCACCTTCATAATAAGGAGATAAAAAAGGATGATGAAATCCGTGATCCTCCCAGAAAGTAACACCGTTATCTAAATATTTTTTTACCAACGGCCAAGTCTTTTGATATTTCTTTTCACAATCTATATCACACACCCAATTCGCATCAATTCCTACAAAAATAATTTCCGCTTTAGCTGGATTTTGTCCTTGATAACACTTTTTGGCATATAATTGCTGTAATTGTTTGGATGGATGCAGTAAAGAATTATTTAACGAACAAATTCCGCACATAAAAATATCCTTAGTTTTTAAATTATAAACGCTTTGATAAATGCTAGAAAAAGTATGTTTTGATAAGTTATGATTAACCGGGTTTCAGCTCGGTTTAAACCTTGAAACATCGTTATTTCAACATCAAGAAGAATAAATAGGTTTGGACCCCGGATCAGGGTCCGGGGTGACGAAGGAATGTCATTCTACGGCAACGATCGTAGACAATGTTGCGGCGTAGACAGAGAAAATCTTACATGCCACCGCGAATTAAATTGATGCGGTAAACAATATCAGCTCACTTGCATTTTATACCGGATGAATTTGAGTTACATTTTCACATGAGCGCGGTTTCAATGCTTTTTTCAAAACCTTTAGGCTGGAAGCCGCTCCGGTTTTGAAAAAAGTGTTGGAATTGCGCGAAAACACGTGAGGCAGGCGGAGGGTGCGCGCTGGCGCGCAGTGCGCAGCACCGACCGGAGGGTAGCCCGTAGCTACGCCGACCCGGCGGGTGGATGTTTCTTTGGATCCCGGCTCGGAGGCCTTGATGACATTGAGTTGTGCTTGTCTGGAATAAATTGGTGATGCCGGATGCGCCGGGGCACGCCCCAATCCGGTTTTCGCGCCCGGTTCTAAAAGTTTTTAGAACATCTTTTTAGTTTGTGCGGGTTTGTTTTCGTTGTCCGCCGCATTGTGTTCGGTGCCTTTGGTGCTGAAGAGCGTGGCGTTATCGGCATTTTTGGTTTTGATGTCGAAATGATTGCCGTCGCAAAGCTCCGTGGGGGCATAGCCTGCGGTGTAAAGACAATAGGTGGTTTCCGTACAGAATTCTCCCGCTACTTTTCCGGTGTAGTTGCAAATCCCTTTGCCGACAACGCCTGCGGGGATTTCAAACGCTTCGTGGGGGAGGTCTTTGTGCAGTTCTTTCATGACGGCGAGCCATACCGGGAGCGCGTCGTGGGTGCCTGTGTGCCCGGCTCCCATGGAACCCGGCGTGTCGGCGCCGACCCAAACGCCCATAGTGTAACGCTTCGTGAATCCGATATACCAGGCGTCGGTGTAATCGTTGGTGGTTCCCGTTTTTCCGCCGCTCGGGTGATAAAATCCGCTGCTCCAAATCCGCGCGCCTGTTCCGCGGATGTTCACGTCTTTGAGCATATCGACCATCAGGTAAGCGGAAGGCGGGCGCAGTACTTCGTGTTCCGCCTTAATGTTTTTTTCAAGGGTCTCGCCGTTTTTATCGACGATACTCTCGATCATGTAAGGCTCAATGCGGGTGCCGCCGTTCGGGAACACCGTGTAGGCCGAGGTCATTTCCATAAGTGTGGCGCCTACGGAGCCGAGTGCGAGGCTCGGTACCGCCTGTAACGGCGCGCGCACGATCCCGAATTTTCTCGCATAGTTTACGGCGTTCGTTAAACCGTATTTCATGCCGACCTGAATCGCCGGCAGGTTTTTGGAAAGGTAAAGCGCGCGGCGGAGCGTCATCATACCTTCAAAATCTCTTCCGAAGTTTGCCGGCCGCCATGTTTTGGACGGGTCGTTGGGGTCGGGGATCGTGATCGGCTGATCGTTCACGGAGTCGCAGGGGCTTGCGCCGTTGTCCATGGCCATCGCGTAAATAAACGGTTTAAAAGAAGAACCCGGCTGGCGCAGCGATTGCACCGCGCGGTTCCATTTGGATTCGTTAAAGTCGCTCCCGCCGATCATGGCGCGGATGGCGCCGGTCTCGTTTTCGATAATGATGGCGGCAATTTGTGCGTGGTGATAGCGAAGGCTGTCCGGGAAAAGGCGTTTACGCAGGTTGGAGGTCGTGTCTTTATCCAGATAATCTTTTTTGAAAAGCGCGTAAACGCTGTCGAAGTGAACGACCGCGCTGTCTTCGGGCATGTTATACTTTTTCGTAAGGCCAAGGCGGCGGACGGTGCGGTAGCGAATCTGGCGGCGCACTCTTTGCACTTCGCTTAGCGCCACCGAATCGGCGAAAGCCTGAATCGCGGGGTCGATGGTGCTGTTAATCGTGAGCCCGTCGGCATAGAGGGAATTTTCGCCGTATTTTTTTTCCATGTATTTCCGGATTTCTTCATAGAAGTAAAGTCCGGCTTTTTTCTCGGCAGCTTTCTCTACGGTTTCAACAGGCGTTTGAATGTATTTCCGGTATTCTTCCTTGGTGATAAAACCGGCGTCCGTCATCGCAAAAAGAACGGTATTGCGGCGTTCCAAAGCGAGCTTCGGAAAACGGTCGGGGCGGTAAGCCTCGGGGCGCTGGAGCATTCCGGCGAGAATGGCGATCTCCGGAACGGAAAGGCTGTCGAGTGTTTTACCGAAATAGAAAATACCTGCGGCTTGAAAACCGTAGTTCCCGCCGCCGAGATACACTTCGTTCATGTAAAACTCAAGAATCTCTTCTTTCGTATAAGTTTGCTCAATGCGGATTGCCGTCATGGCTTCTTTGATTTTTCTCGAAATTTTTCGTTCCGGCGTGAGGAACAGGAGTTTGGAAAGCTGTTGAGTGAGGGTCGAAGCGCCGCGCATCTTTTTCCCGCTCGTGAGCCCTTCCGCCACAGCGCTCGGAATCGCCCAGATGTTCATGCCCCAATGACTGTAAAAGGAGCGGTCTTCGGTAGCGGTTACCGCGTTTTTCACCATCGCGGGGATAGAGTCGATGGGAGTCCAAATGCGCCGTTCCACAAAAAACTCATGAACCTGATTCGAATCCTTATCGTAAATTTCCGTCACGAGGCGCGGCTCGATATTCTCAAGTTGGTTTAGGGAAGGGAGTTCGGGTTCGTAGTAATTCCAAACCGCGATCACGGCAATAAAGATCAGGAGGACGGGAATAAAAAGAATCCCGAGCAAGATCCAGGGTTTTTTCGACGGCGTTTCCGTGTTTTGTGTCATTTTTTCACAAATTAGAATAAAGAAGTTTTCAAAATCCGGTGCAAAATGTAATTTTATAAAGAACAAAGGTAAGGAGATTTTTTCAAAATGAGCCCGATTCGCAGTCTTTTTTCTCTCGGTATTTTACTTTCCCTCGTCGCTTGCGGTTCTACGGATAATGATCCGCCGTCCTTGCAGACGAACGACCTCGGAGAACGGTCTCCGTTCGACACCCTCCAAATCAATTTCGACAAAAATATTGAGCTTCCGGGAGATTCCTCGGTTTCCGCGACTTCGCCTATGGAAATGCTTCGCGTAAAAGGAAAAACGCTTTATATCATCGGAGCGGACACGGTACTTTCCGGACTCCCTGTTTTGGAACCCGGGAAAGCGCGCCATGAAATTAAATTCAAAAACATCAAAGATACGGACGGCTACGTCAATAAAAAAGAGCAAACCATCACTTTTGCCACGTACCCGCTTTTTGACAAAGACGGTCTTGTTTCCGGAGAATGCATAGACAACGGTACCCCGCAAAATGCCGAGGCCCTTGCCGATTCCGTGAAGTTCTTTGACAACACTTCATTTGCAAACGGGCTTACTTTCTCGGCCATGCTCAGCGGCAATTACAACGATGACTGTCCGGACCTTACCGATTATTTCCGTGTTTTCCTGAAAGCGAAAGACACGCTCTATATCGAAACGTCGGATCATTCCATGCCGCTCACCCTTTCCGTAAAAGGCCCCCGCATTAAAGAAGGCCTGGAAGGGCAGCAGTATCAGCCGGTTTTGACCATCGAAAGCACAGCGAAAAAACCGTTGTTGGATACTGCGGTGTATATTTCCGCCGACATACATTCCTACGGAACCGATCTCTTGACCGAGCATCTCGCTTACTACATTCAAATTTCTTACCCGAGTACCGATACCGGAAAGAAACCCTCTCCTTACACATTAACGGTGCGCCGCGGCCGTCAATAAACTCGCTTTTTGTCAAAAATCCCTTGACAAAAAGAATTCGGGTTCTATATTTGGCTTGCTACATGCAGATGTGGCCAAACTGGATAAGGCATCTGGCTACGAACCAGAAGATTCCAGGTTCGAGTCCTGGCATCTGCACTCAAAGTCCTCGATGAAAATCGGGGATTTTTTGTTTGGGCGTGCCCCGGCTCGTTATGTTCCGCCGGTGTGAAAACGGCGCCGCGAACGCGTCTCCGCCCTTCGGGTTACGATCCCTCACGCGTTTACTCTCGACATTAATTTTGTGAGCGGACTTACGGGCGAGGCATTAAAAAATAAGCGGTCAGGAACATATTGTTGCGTATTTTAATTAGATTATAATGCAATTTTTAGTAAACTTTACAGGAGAGTATTTTTTTATGAAAAAATGTTTTAAAACATTCTCTTTATTGATGGGTATATCATTTTTATTTTTTATCTGTTCCTGCTCCGGTTCCAATAACAGAGTCGTTGTGCATAGCTATTCTTCCGTGATTACAGATAACGATAATGCTTTTGCTGACAAACGAGACGGTCAAATTTACAAAACGGTAGTCATTGGCAATCAAACCTGGATGGCTGAAAATTTGAACTTTGAACCCGCTAAAGAGTCTTGGTGTTATGAAAAAACGCCCTCTAATTGCGCCATTTATGGTCGTTTATATAGTTGGGATGCCGCCCAAAAAGCTTGTCCGGAAGGTTGGCATTTGCCAAGCAAAAGCGAATTGGATACTTTGATTGAATATATTGGAAAAGATACGGCCGGAACTCAATTAAAAGCAAATGAACCGAATTGGGACGGCATTAACCGGTATGGATTTAATGCTTTGCCCGGAGGTCAACGAAATGGCACTATTCTCTTCTTTCACGGTTTTTTTGGTGCAGGTAAGTATGGTGGTTGGTGGACAACAACAGAAACGACAGTAAGTTATAATTCTCCGGATCACAGTTTTTATGGTACAGCTGGTTCTGCCCCCATAATGACGGTATCATCATCATCTGTTCCTTATATTTTTTATATGCATAGCAAACGAACAAGTGTGACTCCCTCTACCGGTAAATCGGGACATTCTGTTCGTTGTATTAAAGACGATTAAAAATTACTAAGACGTTATCGCCAAGTTACTTTTATGGCGTGCCCCGGCGCGATGTTTGGGTCGGGCTATATTGCACTAAGGCAGGGAACCTGCCGAGTGCAACGGAGCCGCGCGAATGCATAAATGATAATCCGGCTATTGCGTGTCTCCGCCCAAAGGGTTACTATCCCTCACGCATTAAAAAGTGCGTTCCTGCAGTTTTGCCAAATTGGCGTAACTTCATGCTCGAAAGTTTATAACATTACGCCCCCATGCTTTTGATCGTATTTGCTGTTACTTTCCTTTCATCATGCCGCAGATTCAGTGCATGGAATGGAATGTTGAGAGGCTATCGACTGGATTACGGATCGTTTCGTTCTGTGGGTAAGGGGATGCTGTATTCCATTCGCAGAAAATGGATGTTTGGAACAGATAAAATGCTGTTTTTAATCAAATTTCAACATCCACAACGGATGTGTTTCACTGATTATTCACTGCGGACAAACGGACGGGGCAACTGGGAATATTGTAATTTTTCATATTCCCAGTGCTCGCCTGAAAAGAGCACTCCCGCCTAGAGATAATAAAATCACGCAGCAGGTTAAAACAAACCAAAACATCGTCCCTTTATGAAAACGTCCGTAACGGCGGTAAAAATAAATGCCTGTGATGATAAACAAAACAAGAAACGATAGTGTACAAGCTATTGGAACAATACGCAATAAAGATCCAAAACCCATTAAAGGAAACACAACAACATTTCCCAAAATAGATTCACTTTCCAACGGAGTACCGGGAGGAGTAAAAATTAAAAAACCGATAGAACTTATCAGCAAATGCAAAATAAGCAAGCCTAGTATTTTATATCTCTTTTTTTTAAGGATCGTGTTCAATCTGTATCCCTCCTTCATCAAAACCTGCCTGTCCTTCTGTATGTAAATCCACACTAGGTCCAAATACCCTATCTGGTAACGGAGTCGTATCAAACTCATTATTTCCCCAAATCCAATAAGGTATCATATCATAAACAAAGTGACCAAAAGTCTCTATACTCATAATCCCTTTTGAGTTCATATAGTTATATGTTCCCATATTTTGATGTGAGTTGTCCGGCAATCCGGTCATTGAGTTGTAAACACCTTCGGAGCCGTCGGCAAAAACAAACTTTTTGTTTTGCTTACCTAAAGAACCATTCATATGATATATTGATTCATCTGTAGACAATAACTTGCCGTCCGCTCTTTGAAAAGCTTCATTTATGTTCGGCGGAGGGTTATTCAATTTGTTTCTTGCGTAGTGCGCCTCTCGGATTTTATCAATCCACCCAAAAATAGCCCCATTCGGATCAATTCCATTCAGTGGATTATACCAACTCCCTACATACAAATACGGACTAGTAAACTGCCGTGCGGGATCCACAGTATTCCAAATACCAATCATTGGATCGTAATATCTTGCCCCGAAATAATTCAACCCTGTCTCATCATCCAACTCTTTCCCGGTGAACTCTTCGGTCACTTT
>JAISUZ010000011.1 GCA_031271785.1 Fibrobacter sp.
CAATCGCGGTGAAATTTCCAAAATTTTCGGTGAACTCTTTTTCTCTATTGACCCTGGTTATCGCGGAAAAAAGGGTGCGGTAAAAACGCAATACTCAAATATGAATGAAGTTGAGGAACGGTTTTATGTTCCCGAAAATGTTTATATCATCGGCACCATGAACGATATTGACCGCAGTGTGGAAAGTTTTGATTTTGCCATGCGCCGCCGTTTTACTTGGAAAGAAATTACAGCCAAGCAAAGCGCTGAAAATATGAGTTTATCAAAAACTGTTCAAGATAAAATGGAATCTTTAAACAAGGCAATTGAAGCAATTGAAAACTTAAATTCCTCTTATCATATTGGCGGCGCTTATTTTTTGGATAAAAACGGAAAAGAGAGAAGTGATTTTGAGGAAATTTGGAATCTCCGTTTAAAACCTCTGTTATTCGAATATCTCCGCGGAATGCCTGATCCGAATATAAAATTAAAGGAACTTAAAGAAGCGTACGATTCTCCAGATCAGGCTACTGAAAATGCTCCGAACAACGGATAATAATGTTGGAAAATGGCGAACAGGTGATAATCATCAAAATGATTGCAGACCGGAAGAATGTCATCTTGAAAATCTAAAATATATCGCCAATAAAAATATTTTAGAACTGCAAAAGCAACATCATAATCTTCTCGTATTTCCGCAAAAATGGCAACTAGGTGTAGAAAAGAAGAATATTATTTTCGAACTATCGCATGACGGCATTTTAAAAACCAATAACATCATGGGATTTATCGGTTGCGGCGAAACTCAGCTTACCATTTCATCGCGATTTCATTCTCAAAGCGGCGATTACTTTTTACATCACATGTTAAGTAAAGTTCTCGGTATAAATGTAGTGAACATGAACTTTCAGAATAGTGATGAAAGTATTCATGATTTTTTGCCATACTTGTTTCCAAGTTATTTACAAGACGCGCTTTCGCAAGGGTTATTTAAGCAATACCAACGAAATCAATACAACGATTCCAATGTAAAAGGCGCCATAAATATCAATAGGCATATCAAATTAAATAACCCATTTGTCGGTAAAATTGCTTACACCATGCGTGAACATAGTCACGATAACGCTGTTACGCAGCTTATTCGCCACACTGTTGAATATTTAAGAATGCGGGAATTTGGTCATTCTATTTTAACCGGGAATCCCGAAATTCGAGCTTGTGTTTCACAAATCGAATATGCTACGCCGAGTTATAAAAAAAGCGATTTACAAAAAGTTATTAGAGAGAATCTGAAACCGGTTAATCACCCATATTTTGTAAAATATCAAAACTTGCAAAAGCTTTGTTTAATGATTTTACGCAGAGAAAAAACTTCTTTTGGCAGTAAAAACGAAATACACGGTTTGCTTTTCGACGGCGCATGGTTATGGGAAGAGTATTTGAATAAAATATTTACAGAACAAAAATTAGATTTTATACACGCAGAAAACAGAACAGGCAAAAACCCTATTTATTTGTTTACTGATAACAAGCTATACGACAGATACCCTGATTTTTATAAAGAAGATTTTGTTTTAGATGCAAAATACAGACCGAGAGAAAATATTGGTAGAGATGATTTCCATCAAATTATATCTTATATGTATATTCAACAAGTGAAATTAGGCGGTTTTATTTATCCTTGTAAAACAGAAGAAAAACCGGAATCTACTATAGGAACATTAAAAGGCTATGGCGGAGAAATAAAAATGTGGAGTTTACAAATCCCGCAAGACACCGATTCTTTTAAAAGCTTCTCCAAAAAAATTCAAGAAAACGAAGCCGGACTTAAAGATAATTTTACTGAATGCTAAAATGATACTCAAGCCCGAGACTGATAAAGCAGTCAAAGGTGGAGCCGCCGATAAGAGTGGTTTCTGCGACCTCGCCCACAGATGAATCGGAATTCTGCGTATCGCCGCGATGCACAAGGCCGGCCCGGAGATCGAGACCGTAATGATCGAGGAACACAAAGTGAGATCCGATAGAAAAAAGAGGCCCTTTATAAAAATCTTCCAATTCAATACGGCGGGTGTAAGCGTTGGACGCAGGCGTTTTGCTTGATTTGCGGCCGATATTTTCCGCGAAGAAACTGTAATTAAACCCTAAAGCCGCATAAGGTAAAATATCTAAAAAGGATGTTGTATGAAAACGGTGCATGACATGCACATTCAAGCCGACTTCGTAACGGTTGAAATACCAATGGTCGAGTTCTTTATAAATCGTGTCGCGGGTGTCGATTTTTACGTCATGTTTGGAATAGCGTAAAAAGAGTTCCGCGCCGATAATACCGAACCAGGTACCGCCGGCATAAAAAGTAAAGAGAGGGACATCATCTTCCAAGAAATTCCAAAGGCTGAGCGAATCGGCAGTTTCTCTGTAATTTTTCACACGGCTGTTTAATTTATTCCGGTACCAGCTATCGGGCGTGAACGGAATTTTGGCCTGACTGTAACCGAGAGCGATCCCAAACCAGCTGTGAAACCGGGGAACGGGAGCGAAGTAAGGGTCCGGAGCGATCCGGTTTTGATCGCGTTCTTCTTTGGAGAGACGGCGCTGAGGCGTCCCTTTAAAAAACTGTTTTGCAATCGCATCGCCGTTAGCAACCGCATTTTCCGTTTTGGGAATAAACCCGCCCGCTTGAGGAACGGATGCCTTTTCATTAAAAAGGAGCGTAAACAAGGAGTCGTTTCTTTCCGTGACAAACAAAAGAATTTGGTCTCCCAGTCCGTAAAATTTTTCGGCAAGAGTTGCATTCCGGGCGCGCAATAAATCCGCCGGCGTTCCGGCTTCCGTGTTCTGCGTGAGCCAGCCGGCATAAAGAGCGGCGAGACTATCGCGTTCCCATTCGCCCGCTACCCGGCAATCGGGGACTCCGATGTCGGAATTGACACGCCTTACGGATAAACAAAACTCATTCGCTTTTAACGGAAGTTTCGGATCGGTGGTCCAAATCAAAATATCGCCGTCTTTCCAGAGAGGATATTTTTCCTTGAAAAAAACGTCCTGTGCCTGAAGAACGGAACAAACCGCAAAAATGAGAAGCAGGATTTTTTTCATCGCGCTACCTCGCCGGTGAGTTCCCTAAGAAGCGTTTGAACGGCATTTACCGTAACGCTTGCCAAATCATCAAGTTTCGGTTCCCCAAGAATACTCAGCTGAACCTCCACCGCCGAAGACAAAAGGGCTCGCTGTTTGAAATTATCCCAAAGCGTGTAGGTCATGATGAGAGACAAATTATCGGGGTTGCGCCGTGTTTCGGATTCCTGCTGAGCGAGAGTGTAATCGAAATAATTTTCCCGCAAAAGATCGGTGCCGATAATAAACTCGTGAATAATCAAAAGGAATGGCGGAGACAGGGAATCGGCGCTCAGTTTTTGCCCTTGCCCGGGTACTTTGATTTTCAAAAAAATATGATCGCTGAGTTTTACCGATTCATCGATAAACGTTTTCTCCAAAGAATCCGGGAATACGCTCAATTGTGTGAAGTGTTTTTGTAACGCGCGGCGGAACACAGAATCCGTTAACTTTTCCGTAACCTGAAAAATAGTGTCGCGCGAAATTTCAAGATGTCTCGCAAACCAGGCATCCCGCGTGAGGACAAAAGCGTTTTCAAACCCGATAAGCGCTACCGTATCGCTTGAGCGCACCGCTTGCCGATACTGCGGATGCACTGCGCTCCAATGTGTAGAAGAACAGCCGAAAAATCCGGCGCACGCAAGGAGAATGCCGGAAATGAAGACTATTTGGAAAAGTCTTTGAAGGCGCAACTGGGCTGCGGCGCTCTTTGTTTGCTGTATTTGCCCGTGTACCATTCAATGTCTCCCTTGGGTTCGACAAAGTAAACCTGTCCGATGCGGACGTTCGCATAAACGCGTACCGGATGAACGACTGCAATTTCAAGAGTCCACGTTGGGTAATGACAAATAATGCCGTTTTCGCTTTTTTCAAAACCCCAGCCGACATCGCCGAAACCTGCGGTAATATGTGTGTTGATGCCGAGCCGCCCTATGGAACTCCGCCCTTCAAACATCGGAATGTAGCGAGGGCTGATGGCCGTTTCGTTGGTCATTCCAATATACAGAATTCCGGGTTCCAAGACAAGCCCTTCCGGCGGAATTACGAGTTTTCGCGTGGGATTTTCTTTTTTCATGTCAAGGCATTCCCCTGCCCCCAAATCGTAAACGATGAGGTTTTCATTGAGCGTCACATCGATGCTGTTCGGAGAAAGATGTTCTTTGTGAAACGGAGAAATGACAATTTCTTCGCGTTCTACGGCTTCTATAATGGCTTTGCGAGTTAAGAACATGATACCCCCCACTCTTTGCGGTAATCGCTGATGCGTTCCAATAAATTTTCCGGAAGATTCAATTTTTCACGGTTCGCGCTGTCTTTCAGGAAAGAAATAATATCGTCTATCGTGATGATCGAACAGGCTTCGATACCGTAAAGTTCTTTCACGGATTGCAGCGCCGATTTTCCGTTTTCGAGGCGTTCTTTCCGATCTACGGAAATTAAAAGTCCTTTGAGGCGGGCGTTCGGAATTTGAGAAAGGATTTGCATGGTTTCATTAATGGAAGTACCCGCCGTAATCACATCTTCAATAATCACAATCCGCGTGGGAGTTTTATAAGTGTCGCCCACGAGAGACCCGCCCTCGCCGTGATCTTTCGCCTCTTTCCGGTTATAGGTAAAGCTTAAATTCATTTGGTGCGAAGTCGAAAGGGTCATTGCCGTGGCCGCGCAAAGCGGAATTCCCTTGTAAGCGGGTCCGTAAAGATTTTCCGCTTTTCCGTTAAAATGTTCTACAAACGCCGCCGCATAAAACTCTGCAAGGCGAGCGAGAGCCGCCCCTGTACGGAATTCACCGGTGTTGATAAAATAAGGCGTTTTCCGGCCGCTCTTAGTGACGAAATCACCGAACTTTAAAGCGCCGGTTTCGATGAGAAAAGAAACAAAGGAATTCTTAATGGGCATAAATTAAAATCCAAGGCACTTGAAAATGCCCGAAAAGATATTGGAGTTTTCGTTCAAAACATAAATCAGCACAAGTAATGCGAACACAAAAACGCAAAACCCGAGGTAGATGTAAGTCGGGCGTTTGAGCCCTTTAATTTTGAGTTTCAAAATCAGCCAAAGAATCACGCTGAAAATCGCTGTGAGAATCCAGACAGCGGCCGGTTCGAGCACTACCACATTGGATAACAGATAAGTGAATGAGATTCCCGGAATGAAAAAGAAAAACACCGCAAATAAAACGATAAAGGCAAACCCGACGTAATGGGCAACGCCTTTTTCTACAATCACTTGCGGATCGGGCGGGGCTTGAGTTTCCGGTGCGGCGGGGCTTGCGGGAACGGTTTCCGTAGGAATTTCGGAGACCGGAGTTTCCGAAACGGGCAAATTTTCCTGAGGTTTGTTTTCTTCCGGGTTCATGATTTACCTTAAAGAATGAAGGTTCTGTTCTGCTCTACAAAAATCCGGCGGTCGAGCCAAAGTTTCACCGCTTGTGAAAGGGTTTTCTTTTCAATATCTTTCCCGAGCTGCACGAGCTGTTCAATATCGGCTGTTTCCGGAACATGCTGAATATTTTGGCAGATAATCGGCCCCTGATCCAAATCCTCGGTGGCAAAGTGCGCCGTGGCCCCAATAATTTTCACGCCGCGGTACCATGCCTGATGATACGGTTTCGCGCCTTTGAACGCGGGCAAAAATCCGTGATGGATATTGATAATTTGATTTTTGTAAGCGTTTACAAAATCCGGCGATAGAATTTGCATGTAACGGGCAAGCACCAGCATTTCCGTTTTGGTTTCGCTGATAATTTCATTGAAACGTTCGTTTTGCAATGCCTTATCCTGTTTACTGTCCACATAATAGAACGGAATTCCGAATGCCCGGCTCACGCTCTCCAAATCCGTATGATTCCCGATAATGCAGCTAAATTCACAATTCAAATAACCGTCGCGCTGCTTTAACAATAAATCGTAAAGGCAGTGATCCGTTTTGCTTACAAAAATCGCGAGGCGCGCCACATGAGTGGTATCATGCAATTCCCAAGTGAGCTGAAATTTTTCGGCATAAAGAGCAATTTGATCTCTCAAACTCCCGATATTATCCGAATCCATTTCAAAAACAGCGCGCAAAAAGAACGAATGAATATCTTTTGCCGTATGCTGCGTTAAATCGATAATGTTGGCGCCGGCCGCCGCGAGAAGCTGCGTGGTGCCTGCAATCAGCCCTTTTTGGTCGGGACAGTGAATCTGAATAATGTAAGTCTTAACAGCCATGGGACAAATTTAATTAACTGTTCGCACGCAGCGTAAAGACGCTCCGTGTTCGGGATTGAATTTCCGAAATTCAGCCTCCGGTTTGCTATGACTCAGTACGAGAACGCGCCCGTCATCCACCCAAAAATAAGCGTTACGGCCGGCGTTCTCGAATTTTCTGGATTTCACCGGCACCTCAGCGCTTGCGAAATGTCCGCCGCCTGCCCGCGCCGCAAAACCAAAAGCATCGGTGCCGTTCCCGTAGTCGTTTGCCGTAAAAACCGGATCCCAGCCGAAACTTGCTTTTAAATTTTTCCCGGATTCGGGAGCCGTATTTTTAAGGAGCGTATTCCAATCTTCTTCCGAAGGCATCCTGAAATATTCCGGGCACGCGATCTTTGCGCTTTCAAAATTGTAAAGCCGGCCCCACACATTGCACTGCGCGCAAACGGAACCTTTTACCGGCGCGAAGTTCATGTTTTGAGCGAGCCAAATTTGGTTTTGAATGCGCACCCACTCATAAGACAAGCGATCCCGGGAATCTTTAAAGGAACCCGAAGCCGCAGGCGCGCCATCGGTATCAAACGTTTCCGGAAAATCTGCTGGCACATTTTTCCGGTATAATGTTTTGGATTTGATATTCCCGTTTTCATAATAAGTAACGAGCGTACCTTCCATTTGATCGTTTTCATAAGGAACTTCCGACCGGATTTTTCCGTTCTCAAAAAAAGTTTTAGAAAGCCCCGAGCGTACTCCCGCTTCATACCCGGTTTCCGCTTTAAGTGCGCCGCTTTCGTAAAATTCTTTTTCGGGACCCTGCTTGACGCCGTTCACATAACGCGCTTCGGATTTCACTTTTTTGTCCGGATAATATTCCCGCTGCAGATCGTCGCCGCAAGCCGCCAAAAAAAATCCGGCCCCAAGCAAAGAAACGAAAAGTTTCAGCATACTCTTTACAGCCACCGATCCGTTATCTCACAAAATTCGTGACGGCCTGCAGTTCTTCCGCCGGTCGTTTTTCACGGTCGAGAGAGTTTAACATCCAAACCATATTCCGGGCAAGATTCCGTACGGTCTGCAAGCCTTCTTTATCTTGCGCCGCTTCGCCCGGAAGTCTCCCGTAAACAATATTCCAATAAGTGGAAGGTACCACCGGCATATTGGTGATGGTAAAGTATTTGTTCAGGCGATCGAACGCAGCACCCGCGCCGCCGCGGCGGCAAACCGCAATGGCCGCCCCCGGCTTGAATTCCAGAAAGCGCGAAACGGAATAAAAAATGCGATCCAGAACGGCACAAAGGGAGCCGTTCGCTCCGGCGTAATAAACCGGAGTGCCCAAAATCAGGGCGTCGCAGTTCTGAATTTTTTCCAGAATTTCCAAATAGAGTTCGTCTTTGAACACGCAGACACCGTGCTGTTTGCAGTGCCTGCAGTTAATACAACCTTGCACCGGCTTGGTGCCGATTTGAACCATTTCGGTCTGTATCTGATTCCCTTCGAAAACTTTCACCGCTTCGGAAAGCGCAAACGCCGTATTTCCGTTCTGACGAGGACTGCCGTTGATCAGTAACACTTTCATGGGATTCCTGCCTTGTTGAATGAAATTCTCGGAAAGGAACTACAATCCGATGAAGATAAAAGGTTATTCCCCCGTTCATGAGCAAGCCCTTGACCAACCAATTCTTTAAACTCATTCCAAGAGGCTTCAAATGCTTGCGCAATTTTATCTTCATTGAATTTTAATTCGGCTAAGGATAAACTATCTTTCAAAAGAACTTCAATATTGCTTTCCATAATACACCTCTTTAAATAAATTTACGAGTATGAACAAACCAAAGAAATTGTCTACTAGTCATAATCAGTAACAATTTCATAATAATCTCTAATGACTTGCGTCCGATCTTTATTAGTACTATAATCCTCTATTTCAAGACCCAATTCTTTCAAAGTTTCAATATTAATAGGTCTTCCATGAGATTTCCACTTATTATTATCGCTCAAGTGATCCGCAATTTCTTTAGCTCGTTGAACTTTCTCCTCTTCTGTAACAACTTGACCTAATTTCGTTGGATCTGTCCTATGTGTAGACCAATTTTTGAATTTAAACTTAACCAACCATTTTTCTAATAGCGCAACAGTCAAATCTTTGGCTTGTTCATAACCTCGAAGTTCAGCTAAATCAAAATCCTTCAAAATCAAAAATTCGGCTTGAGTCAAATTATTACTTTGAGCTTTTTCTATCAATTGATTAATCTTATCTAAATAACCCAAAGCAGCAACAAACCGACCATCTTTATTTTGAACTTGAGGATCTATTGGTCCCAATACAGAAGAATAATCCATTAAAATATTATCACCACTCATACAAAATATGGTTCCAGCACTATAAGCATAGTCCGGCACAATAAAATTAACTTCATTATAATGATGACGCAATATATTCACAAATCTTTCAACAACAGTTGCACTACCACCACCAGTGGTAAGCATGATATATATTTTATTCTTTTTATTTTCATCACATGCCAATTCTTCTATTATTTTCCGAAAAAAACTTTCACCCCCATTAAATTGTCCAAAATAAGTTAATAGATCTGCTTCAAAATGATCCTCAAGATCTTTTAATCTCTCATTTAAAAGTGTATGAATTTGATCATCCAATGCTGGCTTCATATTTTCCATCCTATTGTTAACTTTTGATAAAATACATTTTATGCTGAATAAAATTTGAAAAATACCTGAATTTCCCCTATTTATTCTAGTCAAAAAAACAAAAACAAACTTTTATAAAGTTAAAATCGTTTCCGGAAAAATTCTATTATTTCTCAGAATTTTAGAGGCCCTTGGGGCATATTCTTTCACGGTTTTGGTTTATGAGCGAAAAATTATACTCTCCGGCAAATTCGGATTTGAATCATCTCGAAAAACTTTACGACGGCTGGTTCCTGGACTACGCAAGCTATGTGATTCTCGACCGCGCGGTTCCCTATTACGAAGACGGACTCAAACCCGTTCACCGGAGAATCCTCCACACGCTCTTTGAAATGCACGACGGACGTTACCACAAAGTCGCTACCGTCGTCGGCCGCACCATGCAATACCACCCTCACGGCGATGCCTCCATCGGAGACGCGCTCGTGACGCTCGGGCAAAAAAATCTGCTCATCGACACCCAGGGGAACTGGGGAAACCCGGTTACCGGCGATGCGGCGGCGGCACCGCGTTACATCGAAGGGCGGCTTACCGCGTTTGCAAGCGACATTTTATTCAACCCGGAAACCACGGAATGGGTCTCGAGTTACGACGGCAGAAACCAGGAACCCGTCACGCTTCCGGTCAAATTCCCGTTGCTGCTCGCTCAGGGAGTTGAAGGAATCGCGGTGGGGCTTTCCACTTATATTCTCCCGCATAACTTCTGTGAACTCTGCGAAGCGAGCATCGCTTGCCTGCGCGGGAAAAAGTTTGATCTTTACCCGGATTTCTTCACGGGCGGAATCGCCGACGTATCCGATTACAACGGCGGGTTGCGCGGCGGCCGCGTAAAAGTGCGCGCAAAAATCGAAAAGCAGGACAACAAAACGCTTGTGATCCGTGAAATCCCTTTCGGCACCACTACGGGAAGCCTGATCGACAGTATCATCAGCGCCAATGAAAAAGGGAAAATCAAAATCAAACGGGTGGACGACAATACCGCGCAAGATGTGGAAATTGTGATCCATTTAAACCCGGGCAGCGAACCGCAGGTTGTGATCGACGCTTTGTATGCATTCACCGATTGCGAAAAATCGCTTTCCCCGAACAGCTGCGTGATTGTCGATAAAAAACCGAAGTTCATGACGGCAAACGAGATTCTCAAACTCAACACCGATCACACGGTACATCTGTTAAAGTGGGAACTCCGCAACAAACTCGAACATCTCGAACAGAAATGGCACATGACAAGCCTTGAAAAAATCTTTATCGAAAAAGAAATTTACGAGGTCATTAAAAAAGCAAAGTCCCGCGAAGAAATGGCGGAACTCATCGGCGAAGGTCTCAAGCCGTACTTGAAAAAACTCCGCCGCGAAGTCTTGCCGGAAGAAATCTTTAAACTTGCCGAAATCCCGGTACGCCGCATCAGCTTATTCGATAAAAAGAAAACCGACGAACTCCTGAAAGATTTGGACACGGCGATCGGAGAAACCAAAAACGAACTTGCAAACATCATCGACTACGCCATCAATCATTTCAAAACGATTCTGAAAAAACACGGCGAAGGGCGCGAACGAAAAACGCAAATTACCGAATTCGGAAAAGTGAACGCCGTTCATGTGGCGATCGCAAACCAAAAGTTGTACGTAAACCGGAAAGAAGGGTTTATCGGCACCGGAGCAAGCCTCAAACGCGAAGAATACCTGTTCGATGTTTCCGCTTACGACGATGTGATTGTCTTTAAAGCGGACGGTTCTTACAAAGTCGTGAGAGTCTCCGAAAAGGATTTTGCCGGAAAAGACATTATCCTCGTGGAAAAATTCAACAAAGAAAACGACCGCCTGATCTACAACGTCATTTACCGCGAAGGCAAAGCCGGCACATCGTTTATCAAACGCTTCAACGTGGGCGGCGTCACGCGCGACAAAGATTACAGCATGGGCAAAGGAACGCCCGGCTCGAAAATTCTTTACCTCTCAAGCAACCCCAACGGCGAAGCCGAAGTGGTCGAAGTCATACTAAAACCGCGCCCGCGCATCAAACTCAACTTTGAAATCGACTTCAGCGAAGTAGAAGTTAAAGGCCGGAGCGCCGTCGGCAATCAAGTCACGAAATACGACATCCGCACCGTGAAAAAAATCCGCAAAGGCGTAAGCACGCTCGGGGCGCGAATCCTTTATTTTGACGCGCCGAGCGGCATTGTCTCCACCCAGAAAAAGGGAGACCGCCTCGGCGAATTCGAAGAAAAAGACAAAATCCTGATTGTCCGCAAAAACGGTTCGGCACGCATTTACGACATGGCAGACCCACTGCTCGTGGGCGCCGACATCCTCCACATTCAAAAATACGACCCGGAACAAATTTATTCCATTCTCTATTTTGAAGGCGGCAACCTGAATTACATGGTGAAACGCTTCAAACTCGAAGGCGCGCCGATGACCACCGACTTCAACCTCGTCTCCGATCACCCGGACACGCATCTCGTGGAATTTTTCGCCACGCCGAACGCGAAAGTGATCATGGAATACCAAGCCGGCCGGCAAACGCAAAAAGAAACGCTCGACCTCACGGAAGTTGCGGAGATCAAAGGCTACAAAGCTCTCGGCAGTAAATTCACCGCGAAAAAAGTAAAAAGCACGCAGCGCATCATCGAAGACGACGAAACGGAAGATCCCGACGAAAACGAAGAAACCGAAAGCGCTCCCGGCAAATCGAAAGACCCGTATTCGGTGGACATGTTCGACTGATTTTGGGCGTGCCCCGGCGCAAAATCGTCACTCGAATTCATTTTCTTCTATTATCCTCAAGTTTCTCAATGTCATCCCGGCCTCCGAGCCGGGATTTAAAGAAACATCCGCCATAAAGCGCCGGGTCGGCGGGGCTCCGGGCTACCCTCCGGTCGGTGCTCCGCACTGCGCGCCTAAGGCGCGCACCCTCCGCCTGCCTCACGCAATGTTCGCACGGTTCCAGTACTTTTTCAAAACCGGAGCGGTTTCCAGCCTAAAGATTTTGAAAAAAGTAAGATCATGCATTCAAGGGGGTAGCTGAAAACGGAACCCGCCGCCCGGCGACTGAAAGAAGCCGGATAAGGCGGCTGGACAATTCCGGTTGAAGCGAGGGGGATTCTCCCCCATACTTGAAAATATTACAGAACCGAATAAACGCAAAAACTCACCCGCCGGCAAGTTTGGCTTTGATGCCGCGGCGGTCAAGTTCGGCGAGAACCGTATTTCGCTTATCGCCCTGAATCTCTATCACAAAATCTTTGACCGCGCCCCCTGCGCCGCATTTTTGTTTCAGGGCGCGGCACAAATCCGAAAGTTCGGATTCTCCGCCCGGGATTCCCGAAACGCAGGTGAGGCTTTTATTCCCGCCGAGACGTTTCAATGAAATACGTACCACGCCGTCTGTGGCCGGGCGCACGGCAGCCTTTTTCTCCGGATCCACGCGCCCGGTTTGCGTTGTGTAAACAAGTGTCGATTTTTCATCCATGGGGAGCCTTTATTTTTTATCTTTCAATATAGTTTCGCGAGGTTTTATGTCAATACAGGCAAGTGAGAAAAAAATGTGGGACGGTCGTTTTGAAAGCGGCATGGCCCCAAGCATGATTGATTTGAGTTTTAGTTTGCATGTGGATCAGGCGCTGATCGAAGAAGATATTGCGGGTTCGCTCGCTCACGGGAAAGGACTTGTGGAGTCCGGTGTGTTCTCGGCAGAAGAATATGAGAAAATCGCGGTGGCACTCCGGGGAATTTTGGAAGATTACCGCGCAGGCAAAGCGCTCTGGCAAGCGGGCGACGAAGATGTACACATGGCGGTGGAACGCCTCCTTACGGAACGCGTGGGCGACCTCGGAAAAAAGATCCATACGGGCCGCAGCCGGAACGATCAGGTCGCCACGGATTTTAAACTTTATATGCGCCGCCGCGCCGCAGAAATTAAGAACCTTGTTCTTGAGCTGCAAACGGAAATCCTGAAACTCGCAGAAACGCATTTCGGAAAGCTGATGCCGGGCTATACGCATGTTCAGCAGGCGCAGCCGATTCTTTTCAGCCATTATTTAATGAGTTTCTTTTTTGTGCTTTCACGCGATGTAAAGCGGTTTCAGAATTTTTTGGAAATTCATAACGAACTCCCTCTCGGGAGCGGCGCTATGGCCGGTTCGGCATTCCCGTATCAGAGAAATCTCGTTGCCGAAGAACTCGGGTTTGCGTTCCCGAGCGCGAACAGCATTGACGCGGTGAGCCACCGCGATATGGCGCTTGAATTTACAAGCAACCTCGCGATTATCGCTTCTACGCTCAGCCGTTACGCCGAAGACCTCGTGAATTGGAGCACGAGCGAGTTTGGGTTCGTTACGCTTTCCGATGCGTTCAGCAGCGGGTCTTCCATGATGCCGCAAAAGAAAAATCCGGACAGTATGGAATTGATCCGCGGGAAATCCGGGCGGATGCTCGGGAATTTTACCGCGCTTTTTACCCTCGTGAAAGGCGCGCCGCTTTCTTACAGCCGCGATTTACAGGAAGACAAGGAACCGGTTTTCGACAGCGTGCGTACCGTGAAAGTTTGTCTGCAAGTGATGAAAGAAGCGCTCGCTACCGCGCGCTGGAATTTTGAAACCATGGAACGTAAAATGCTCCCGGCGCTTCTCGCTACCGACCTGGCGGATTTCCTGGTGGAATCCGGCGTGCCGTTCCGGAACGCGCACCATATTGTGGGTAGCCTTGTGGGTGAAGCGGCGAAACAGGGCAGGGAATTTACCGAACTTTCCGATGAAGTTTGGGAAAAAACCGGTGTTCCGAACCCGAAAGCGGTGAAAGCAAAACTCACTTTCGAATATTCCGTTGGGAAACGCAATATCGAAGGCGGTACCGGCCCGGATTCCGTGAAGCAGCAGTTTGAAAAAGCGAAAGCGTTGTTGAAAAAAAATTAAAATAAGACTTGTCATGGCGAGGACAGGACCCGAGGCGCCATCCGGGCTCTGCATTGTTCCTCACCGGCTCGCCACGCCACTGCGTGGCTTGTGAAGACAAAGATGCGTTCCGCGTTCGCGATGACAAAAAGAGGTATGACTCCCGATAACGGCGGATGTGTTCTTCGTGATTTCAATGACTGAATTATCCATTTCCCTATACCTCATTCTCAAACCTTTCATACCCGAAGATCATGCTTTTAAGGGGGTAGCGGAAAATCCGCCGGGCGCCCCGGCGACGGGTGAAGCCGGATCGTAGAGTGAAGTACTTGGGCGCGCGATCAGCGGGTTTGAAGCGAGGGGGACGCTCCCCCTTTAATCTTTTCTCTCTTCCCATTTTCCGAAGTTCTTCTTTCAGTTCTTCAATACTCGGCAAACTGCTTTTCAAATTATCCGGTAACCGCTTAGCCGGTTGATACTCGGAAACGCCGATTGATTAATTGCCGAAATATACAAAGCAAATTTCGTTCAGAAAACCCTTTCATATCGGGAAATTCCGCTCTCAAATCCTTGCTCAATCGCTCAAAAAGCCGCTACCGTTTCTTTTCAACCGGGGCGAGTCTGTCCGTAATTTTCATTAATTGATTGTAAAGTTCCAAGAAGTCTTCGACCCAAATCGGGTCGCGTTCCCCCACGAGGGAGAGTGTGGATTCGAGCGTGTGAAGCGTGTTGTAAAGCCCGGTACCGATTTCCGGATGAGGGTGCTGGAAGGTGCCGTCGCCCGGGAGGAACGCGCCGCGCGCCCGGTAAGAGCGGTAGAGCCGGGAAATCAAATCACTGCGAATGCCGATGAGTTCTTCGTAAGCTTCTTTTAAGGTTCCGCTTTGAATGAGCGGCGTTATTTTTTCGAGGCGCCGTAAAAACGTTTCCCGTTCCGGCGCCGGGATCAAATGGCGTTTTAATTCGAGCGTTTCCTGAATCAGATTTTGCATTTGTTCCAAATGCGGCGTTTTCCAGTAAGATATTTCGGAGATTTGGACCGGCGGCGTTTGCTTTACGGTTTCTTCGCTTTGAGTTATCCATTTTTCCAATCGCAAGAGTGTTTCCCGCGCTTCGGCGGTGCGGGAAAGTACGCGGTATTCATTCGCGCGTTCGATTAAAAAATCGGCAAAGGCAAAGCGCCAATACGGAATTTTCCCGGACTTGCGGAGTTCTTCCAAACGGTTCCGAAGCGCAGAGAGGACTTCCATTAATTGGCGTTCTCCCACTTGAGAATGGAGGTGACGCCGATTTCTACGCGGCGGTTGAGTTTTCGGTTTTCTTCACTGGTGTTCGGTACCCGCGGGTAATGTTCGCCGAAACCGGCGGCAAATAAACGTTCCGGCGGATAGCCTTCTCCAATCAGCGTTTTCACCACATTTACCGCACGTTCGGTGGATAAGTTCCAGTTGGTGTAAGTTGAAGATTTTATCGGCGTGTCATCGGTAAATCCCGAGACCATGATCAGGTCGCCCGTGTCCAAAACATCGAGAAGCCCTTTGCCGATGGCCTGAATCACGCGTACGCCTTCGCTTGTGAGTTCGGCGCCGTTGATGGGGAACAGGAATGAAGCTTGAATTTGAATATTTCCGTTTTCAAGCGCGATGATTCCCTGATCAATGGAGGTTTGCAGACTCTTGGATAATAAGGCGTTGCGGATGCCCGCGAGTTTACGGATTTCTTCCTGGCACGAGAGAACTTCTTCTTCGGTGCGCGTGAGGTCTTGCGCTTTCTGCTCTTTGAGAGAGGTCATCACCACGAACGCGAGGACGAAAAGCGAAAGCAACGCGACCGTTAAATCGGTGACGGCGAGCCAGGAGGTTTCTTCGGTTTCCTTCCGCTTACGCATCCGATTTCACCTCGCCTGCCGGCGCGCGCCCGGATTGTTCGAGGATTTCCAACAAAATTTCCTGGGTTTTCAAAGCGTTCTCCACAAGAATTTCCCCGGCGCGCTCCTGGAACGATTCGAGGGAAAGCTGAAGCTGCTCCACGAAGTTTTGTTCGTTTTGCTGTTCTTCGGTGTTGCCCGAGAGTTTTTCAAGTACGAGTTCCATCCCCTGACGGAACATTTCCAGCGTGGCGGAGAACTCGGATTGATTGACGCGCATGAGAGTGGCGGCTTCGGAAATATTGGAAGAGAGTTCGAGCGAGGATTCGTTTTCTTTTTGAATCCGCTTTTCCACTTCTTCGATAAGCGTTTTTTGCGCGTCCACGAGCGCTTTGGAAGATTCCGAGAACTTTCCGAAAGATTCATGAACGGTTTCAAAGAACTGGTTCATTTTTCCGGCGCTGGATTCCGAGAACGCCGCCGATTGGCGCAGGGCGCTTTCCGTCATTTTCTCGGAAGAGGTTTTCAAGACTTCAAGACCGGCAAGCTGCCCTTCTTCCGCTTTTTTCCATTGTTCGAGCACTACGTCGATTTGCCGGTTGAATACGTTTGCGAAATTTTCTCCGAACGCGGTGATTGCATTTTTTAACTCGGCAATGGAACTCGCCTGCATTTCTTTCAAGGACCCGGCCAAAGCGGATTCGGAGGTTTGAAGCCCGGCCGCATATTTTTCAAAGAGTGCCGCAAGTTCGGAAGACATTTCGGTTTTCAAGCCGGCGACGGATGAAGAGATTCCCGATTTTAATTCCGTTACGGAGTTTGAAATTCCTGTTTTTAATTCGCCCACAGCGCTTGCAATGCCCGCAGCCGAATTTTGCTGTTGCATGGTTTCCATTTGCGCGGTGAGAGTTTCGACTACGGAAATCAGGCGATCTTCGCCGCTCACCGCATTTTCGGAAGAAGACGGCAGGAGTTCAAGCAGGGTAAATTCATCGAGTTCCGCCATAAAAGTATCGTAGCGAGAGACTAAAATACTATGCGAGGCATTCAGCACGAGAGAGGCGAGGAGTCCGCATAAACTCGTTCCGAAAATACCTTTCATGCTCGAAAAAATTTCCTGAACGGTGTTCAAAATATTGCCCGGATCCGATTGATTTTCAATGATGCCGCCCGCCGTAGAAATAGAAAGCATGAGACCGAAAAAGGTACCGAAAAGCCCGAGTAAAATCACGAGCCCGCCGTTACTTTTTCCGATACGAATATTTTCTTTGGCATCCAGAATATCCGTAATCATTTGAGAAGAAAGTTTGATTTTCTTTGCGGTGAGTTTTTGAATCAGCCGCGCACGCGAGGCGGCAAGACCTTCCCCGTTCGGGTCAAAATGCGAAAACTGCAGCTGTTCGCGATTGACCCATTTCAGCAAGCGATAGGTGCGTACCTCGCTCCCGATGAATATGAGGAAAATAAGTATGCTGATGACCCAGCCGAAAAGCGGAGAGTCAAAGAATAGCATGCCGGCCACCAAAAGAGCAGCACCGGCGATCGCGAGTAATAAAACGGTTTGCAATGAGTTTTTATTCATATTCTTAGGTTTGATGAGTTGTAAATTTCACGGAAGAGCGGGCAAAGAGATCCAATTGCCCGCGGGAAAAACCGCGGAGATAAAGCTGCCATTTTTTCTGGTACCATTCGCCGATTAAAAGCGTGATACCGCGGGCGTAATCGCAGAAATCTTCGACAAAAGCGAGAAAGGCGTTTTCATAAGCTTCGGCAGGGTTCCAAAGTTCTCCCACATGGCGCGCGCAAGCGACCGAAGAGAGATAATGGCGGATTTTCCGGCTGCTGCGGAACGCGCCGGCAAAACGCTGGAAAGTGACCTGAGAAAGAGAGCCTCTGAGCCGCGCTACATAAGCTTCTTCCTGATCTCTCAAAGAGGCTTCGAGGCTTGGGAGTAATTTTGAAATCGGCGAGAGCGCAATTTCCTTGTGCCAAATTTTACCGAGTCCGTCTTGAAGGTGAGACGCCCGCGATACCATCATCACAAGTAACTTTTCCGCGTCCCCGACCATTAAGTGAATCGTCGCGTGATAAAGGCTCCGGATTTCTTTGATGTTTCCTTTGAGGGCGAGATACCATCCCTGTTCGTCTTGGAGAATCCAGCCGCCCTGTAAAAGATTGCGGTGAATGTCTTCGGTAGAAAAACGCTGCAGCCATTTCAGGCGAAAATCTTCAAAACGCTTTTTAAATTCTTCGCAAAGCGCGGGGAAATGCGATTCCGCCCCTTTCCACGAAGACGCGCTGTAAGAGACCATTTCCGTTCCCGACATGAGAGATTCCGGGTCGGCAAGCGTGGCGTCCAGATGCTCGAAAAGTGCAATCGACCAGGGGACTTCCATGGAACCCGCGAGAGACGCCGTGACCGCGCTGCGGTTCAGGCGGTTACCGAGGCGGACAAGGCTTGTGCCTGTCATTTTCCGAATGGAACGGCGAAAAACTTCATCCACGGCCGGCTCTCCTAAAATCCTTCTTCCAAACGCCGCCAAACTTTCTGCGGTACTTTTTTGTGTTTTACCGCAAGTTCTTCGGCTTCCGAGCGTTCGTCTTTTTCCAAATTATTCCGGATGAGCGCGCGGTCTCCGCGGAATGCCGCTCCTTGCTCTATATAAAGTCCGAATGTATTTTTTTCAATGGCGAGTTCCCGGCCAGAAACCACGCCGGATTCCACCGAGAGCCCAAAGCGATTGTGAGTAAATGAGCATTTTGATAAATTGAGTTTGGGCGAGTTCTGAACCCAAAGCCCGTAATAATTGCTTTCAAATTTCACATTTTCAAAAGTCCCGGCGGATTCCGTGACCGTATTGCGGAACGCATTTTTCACAATCAGATTCCGAATGAGAAACGTGCGGGAACCGGTAATAAGGTGAAAACCGTTCCAGCTTTCCGAAGAATCCGCACTGTGAAACACCACCGGTTTTTCCGCCGTCCCGAGAACGGAGACTTTCCCGCGGAGCAGCAAACGGGCGTAACCGTTCATCTGCACTTCCACGCCGGGCTCTACGATCAGCGTATCGTTTACCGAGAGAACCGCGCTTCCTTCCAAAAGGTAAGGGCTCTCCGAAGCTTGCAGAACATGCTTTCCTTTTTTTACGAGAGAAGGGAACGGAGTCATGGCCCACAATGCGGAAAATCCGAGACACCATAACAAAATGAATATCTTCATGAAATGCTCCGCAGGCTGATTTCCTGAATCACATGCATTTCAAGGCCGCTTTCGGCGATAGCACTGCTATCGGTTTCGGCTTCGATTTTTTCCCGCATCCGGATTCTTCCGTCGATCTTAATGACGCCTTCTACCAATACGCCTTCGGAGACATTAAAAACCACGCTTCCGGAACCGAGCACAAAGCCCGCGCTTTCCATTTGGTAAATAGCGGAGCCGGAGGATTCCTGACGGTACTTTATATTCATTTTCAAACGCGCGTAAGTGATTCCCCCGCGCACAAATAAATCTTCCACCTGAAACCATTTATAAACAAAGAGGTCGGGGCTGTTTTTTTCTCCGGCAATTAAATGCTGGCGTTCCCAGGAAGTGCCGACTTTCACCGGAGAAGACGGTAGTACGGGCTGCACTTTCAAAAACAATTTGCGAATATCCAAATCGTTCGATTCAAAAACCGGCGCGTATTCTTCCATGGAAAGCGCGGACATTTGCCCGTCGCTCGCCATTTTGAATTGAAAATCCTGCGAACCGACGTAACGTTCAATGTGGCGGAATTCTTCTACCGAACGCTTATCGGATTGATACTTGGCCGAATCCACCTTAATTAAAAAACGCCCCGAACCGTCGTCGTAAGCGGAAAGTAAACTGGATGTTAGCTGCAGAAAAAGACGGGAGTCCATGGACTCGGGATTTTTTTCATCCGGGTCTTCAGCGAAGATTTGAATTTTTGATTCCAAAACAAAAGTTTGATCCGGGACGTTTTGGGTGTTAAACGCAAGATCCACCTCTTGCTCCCGACAAGCAAAAATACAGAGCGTGATGAAAAGCAGCCGTTTTCTCATAAGTTAAAAATAGATTATCCTTTTTGAATTTTTACTCCGGAATCCCCTTTTTTCGCCCGCATCTCTTGAAAAAAAGCCTGCACCAAACCGAGACATTCGTCGCGGAGGACATTCCCGGTCAAGGAAACTTCCCGGGCAAGCCCGTTTCCGGTAATTACGTCCACCGTGGAGCCGCAGCCGCCGAAACGCGAATCCGGCGAACCGTAAACAATCCGGGAAATCCGGCTGTTTAAAATAGCTCCCGCGCACATGGGGCAAGGTTCGAGCGTGACATAAAGAGTGCAGCCGTCAAGCCGCCAGTTTTCGAGCGAAGA
Organism: Fibrobacter sp.; assembly: GCA_031271785.1. Lineage (GTDB taxonomy): Bacteria > Fibrobacterota > Fibrobacteria > Fibrobacterales > Fibrobacteraceae > JAISUZ01. The sequence continues at coordinate 20,134 of JAISUZ010000011.1, forward strand.
GGAGGCCGCCCCGATGGCGAGAATTTCCGCATGAGCGGTGGCGTCTCTTAAGGTTTCCACCTGATTATACCCCCGGCCGATCACGCGCTCATTTTGAACGATCACGCACCCAATGGGTACTTCTCCGGCTTCGTAAGCTTTTTCAGCCTGCCGGAGCGCCTGGCGCATCCATTTTTCATCGTTCTCAGGGGAAACAATATTTTGATTTTCAATCGCGTTCATTAGGCTTTCCTAAAAATCCGGTGAAGTAAAACCGCCGAGATAAAAGTGACGGAACAGGAAATCAGCGGGTTCCAAAAGTGGCTGAAAACGCCCATCAGCGGCGTGTGAAAAGCGGGGCACATCGGGATGCCGTTGAGAATCACCGTCGCCGCCATGCCGAGGAAAACACCGGCGAACACGAAACGCGTTTTAAGATACCCGCCGAAAAAAGCGAGAAGAAAAAGCGCGAGGAGCGGACCGGTGAAAAGCCCGGTGAAAAATAAAGCGTTATCGAGAAGCGAACGTGTCATGCGGACCGCCATAAAAGCGCACCCCGTACTGAGAACCGCCCAAAGAATCGTCCAGAGTTTTGCTTTGGAAAGAGACGCGGCATTTTCTTCTCGAATATGAAGAATATCTTTGACGGTCGTGTTTCCGAGAGAATTGATGGCGCTTGAAAGGCTGCTCATGGCCGCCGCATAAATGGCGGCAACCACTAACCCCGTTACGCCCGGCGGCAAAATATGAAGCAGAAAGTAAGGGAATACTTCATTCACATTGACCGATGCCGGAAGCTCCGCCACATGCTTTACTTGAAAGAATACATAAAGCGCCGCGCCGACCCAAAAAAACAGGACCGAGACAAAAACCCCAAGCACCATGCTTAAAATACTCGAGCGGTTTGCTTCGCTCACATTTTTACAACTCAAATAACGCTGCACAAACTGCTGATCGCAGCCGCGAATCGCAATTTCCATGACCGCATACACAAGCCCCGCCGATAAAAAATTCCGGGGGTAAGCCGGGTCCCAATTCGAGAAATCGAGCCACCTGGTTTTTCCGTGGAGAGAGGCGAGGTGAGCCATTTCCGAAAACCCGCCCACCGCATCGGCAATGACGGCAAGCGTAACCGCCCCGCCGCCGAACAATACCAAAAACTGAAGCACATCCGTCCACACGACCGCTTTGAAGCCGCCGTACCAAGTGTAAGCCGTGGCGATCACAGCGGTAATGAGAATCGCAAAATGAATATCGATACCGAGAATCGGCGCGAGCACAAGCGATGGGGCATAAAGCAAAATCCCCATGCGAAGCAATAAATGCAAACTGTAAAAAACAGCGGCGAGCCGCCGGACGGGAAGCGAAAACCGGTTTTCAAGAAGCTCGTAGGCGCTTGTAATACCCGCTTTTTTAAAACGCGGAATGAATACCCACCCAACGACAATAATCGCGATAAACGCGCCGAAATTATTCATCAGGTAAGTCATGTCGGTGGCATAGGCGTGAGACGGATTCCCAAGGAAAGTCGTCGCACTCACGGAAGTGGCAATCAGGCTGATGCCGATCGCCACCCACGGCATGGAGCCGTTCCCGAACATATAACTTTTGAAATTCTTTTTCCCGCGCGAAGCAAAAAGCCCCACCGCAACGGAAAACAAAATGTAAACGACAAGAACCGTCCAATCAAGTGCGGTAAACATCTAATTAAAACTCCGAAGCGGTCGTTTCTTTCTCGCCGTCATAACCGATGTATTCCACAACACGGTTCCGCCCTTCGGCCTTTGCTTTGTAAAGCGCCTTGTCGGCAAAGTGAATCGCCTGTTTCATATCGCGGAACTCGGGCTTCACCAAGAAACTCCCGATGCTCACCGTCACGGCAAGAGGTTCCGCGCGGTGAATATCAAACGGTTTCGCTTCCACCGCGCGGCGAATGCGTTCCGCAGTTTCTTTGAGGCCTTCGGGAGAGACATCCACGAGAGCCACCACAAATTCTTCCCCGCCGTAACGCGCCACAATATCAATTTCACCGCGTACTTCCTGACTGATGGTTCGCGCAATGCCTTTAATTACTTCATCGCCTGCGGAGTGCCCGTAAGTGTCATTGACTTTCTTAAAGTGGTCGATGTCCATCATAAGAATCCCGATACCGATTTTCTGACGGTCGGCGCGAAGTTTTTCGGTACGGAGGCGTTCGTGCATGGTGCGGTGATTGATAAGCCCCGTGAGTCCGTCTTTAGCGGCGAGATCCCTGCCGGCTTCAAATTGGCGCGCCCGGTCAAACGCGAAACCCGCCACGCCCGCAATCGCTTTCAACAAATCTTTTTCGTGATTGGAAAACCGGCTCGGCTGATAACTCTCAAGGCAAATGGTAATATCGGCAGATTCGGCTCCCGGCTCTGTCGCTACAGGCATGGCAAACAAATAACGCAAGTGCGCGTTTTTCTTTTCCTTTTCGTTAATGCGGAGCAAATAATCGTTCGGATTTCCGGAAAAATTTCTTTCGATCGGGTAATTCCGGATGAGCGAAAGAATCACCACCCCTTTATCGGATAACGTAAATTCGTGATGAAGCATTTCATCGTGATCCACGCCGTCGCACCAAACCACGCGCCCTCTCCCTTCCGCCGCATTTTCCACAGCAAGAATCATGAGGCGGTCGTAAGGGATATAACTCTTGACATACTCGAAAATCTGTTTGTAAATATCCTTCACCGTCATGTTCTGGAAGAAGTTTCTCTGATTATTGTAGAGAATACTGAACTGCTGCTGTTCCATGTAATTTTTTGCCGAAGCGTAACTCTTAAAGCAAAGCATATAAAGCGTTTTAGATAACGCCGTGAGAGCCGTCACCACCGAATTATCAAACGCATTCGGCGTTAACGAATCGACCACCAAAACGCCTTGCTTCGCCTGATTCCGGTTGAACACCGGAACACCGGCGAGAGAACGGATTTGAGGATTGCCGTTGTAATAACAGAGCGCTTTTCCGCCGTGCAAATCCCCTTCCAAAATGCGGGACACTTCGGCTCGCATCAACGAGTTGATGAGGCTGCTGTTTTCGGATATATGCACATGAGGCGTGACGGAATCCGGTTCGTCGCTGATAAATTGCCGCAGCACGAGCGTACCGGGAGCCTTGCCTTCAAAGAAAAGAAGAACGGAATGCGCATTCGGGAGAAGCGACTTGAGAGCCTGCAAACCGAAGCGGAGCGAAGCATCCAGCTCGGATTCCACGGTGGTCCACAGCTGATCGATTTTCATTTTGGAAGTCGGTTCGTTGAACTCGGCGGCTTCCCGTTCAAAAGTAGTGCGGAGCTGCGGCTTGGTAATCGGGGGAACCGCTTTTCGAAGAATCATGCCCACCGCAGTCGCATCGTTTTTAGCCGTGCCGCGAGTGCTTTGAGGAGGGACCGGAAAACGCGGGCGGTTCAGCCAGCCGAACACCAGTGCGACTAACGCGAAAGGAATCAGAAAAAACCACATTCCGCCCTGAAAGCTAAGCCCGAGAAAAAATCCGGCAGATAAAAACAGCACATCGGATATAGGCAACATACAACCTCGGATTACAGTCGGAACGACCGGTAAAGCATCACGACCGAAATAAGGGCAAAAATGAAGTGCGCCACCCAAGCGGAGAGGATTGGAGACAGCGCTCCGTTTTCGCCCATTTTCAAGCCGATACGAATAGCAATATAATAACTAAACACGAAGAATATGCCGATACCGAACTTCTGGGAAAGCCCTCCGGAACGGCTGAACCGGTGACTGAGCGCGGCCCCGATCAAAAGCACAAAGAAATTCATCACAGGGCCCGAAAATTTGAAGTAATAAGCGGTTTCGAGCGCTTTGGTATCTTCCCCGGAACGGCGGAGCCCTTCGATTCTTTCTTTGATCATTTTAGAATCCATTTCATCTCCGGTTTGACGCTCGTTGATAAAATCTTCGGGATAAACCCGAATTGTTTCCGGCAAGAATTTATCATGAAAAGGTTCGACTTGAATATCTCCGTTATTTTGGAAAACGCGGTAATAACCGTTCTCCATTCGCCAGCGGCCGGTAACGCTGTCTTCATTCAAAACCCAGCGCATGCGGCGGGCATCGTAACGTTCCTGCAAATTCCCCTCTTTCCCGATCAAAAGAGAAACGTCGCGCCCGAGTTTCAGCGTGCCGGAATAATGCCTGAAAAACCAACTCGTTTTATCATGCCCGATATAAGCAAAGTGAGAGCGGTCTTTTACCCGCCGGTTCTTTTTTTGCTGAGCGGAAGTTTCCATGATTTCAAAACGCTTGAAGTTCGCATCGGGTAATATTTTCTCGCTCAGCACCCAGGAGAGTCCCGTACAAACAAAACCGACGAGAAACACCGGAAGTAAAATACGGAGCGGATTGCGGCCCGCGCTCTGCATGGCCGATATTTCAAGATGCCGCGACATATTCCCCACAGAAGCCACCACCGCGATAAAAAGCGCCACCGGAGAAACCAAATAGAGAATGTAAGGTAAATAACACAGGTAATAATCGATAGCCTCTTTCGTTTCCCGGGTGAGCCAAACCCGGATATTACCGACAAAGTCGATCACAATAAAAATGAAAACCGCCCCGAGCAGAAACAGGAAAAACATTTTTAAAAAGTTACGGAGCAGGTATGCCGAAAACTTCATGAGCGTTTCCTCCCGCTGCGGCTGAACCACTTTGCAAGATGCCGGATGGTCCGGAAGAATTTGGAATCACCGGAGTAACGATCCTGAATCATCGAAATCGTAAGCACAAGCCCGAACGCGCCGATCACCATATTGGAAAACCACATGGCAAGCGCCGGCGGTACTGCCAAACGGTCGGCAAGATTCTCGCCGCCGATCAGGCTCACCCAGTAAATCACAAAGAATGCGATACTGTAAATAATGCCCGTACCGATACCGCCTTTGCGCGCCATAATCCCGAGCGGCGCGCCGATCAACACAAACACAATGCACGCAAAAGCCGTACTGAATTTTTTATGCACTTCCACCCAATACTGCGCCTCGCGTTTTTCTTCGGCTTCAAGCCGCCCGGCAAGCCGCTCCACCGAGCGCAGGCGCGCTTGCTCTTTCAGAGAAACTTCCCGGATCGCCCGCTTTAACCTTGAAGTATCCGCCGGCGCAAGCTGAATTTCCGCCGGCACCACCGAATCGCCGGGCAATAAATGCCGCAGTTCCGTAAGTCCGGGGAATGCGACCGACTTATTCTCATTCCAAATTTTTTGATAACTCGCTTTCGATTCCTTAATCACGCCGAGCATCATTTCAACCGGCATCTCCCGGTCGCTCCGGTGATTGCGATTGCGGCGTTCCAAACGGTCATCCACATTTTTTACCGCGAAATCCTGAGAGAAAAAGCGGATCCGGAAATAATTCCCGGGATCGTCTTCATCGACAAGATGATTTTCGCCGCTCCGCAGGCGAAGCATCAGAGTCGCGCCGTTATCCACATAATCCATACTCGCGCTGTCGGCGATAATCACCCGCGGCGCTCCTTTCGTATCCGTTTCAAAAATCTGAATACCGTACAATTTTCCCGTTACCGGGTCAATATGGTTCACCCACAGCTGAACGCCGGGAAACTGCGTAATAAGCCGCCCCGCATCCACAAACGCATGAGGCTTTTTGCGAGAAACCGCAGACATCAGTTCCACGGAACGATGGTTCGCTTCGGGGAGAATCCAGTTATTAAAAATAATCAACAGCATGCTGAGAAGCGTTGCCACGAGTAAAATCGGGCGCAAGAGAAAAAACGGAGAAATGCCCGCCGCTTTAATCGCCGTAATTTCGAGATCGCCGGAAAGCCTGCCGAACGCCATTAAGCACGCCACAAGCACCGCCATCGGCACCGAAAGCGAAAGCATCCACGCGAGGTTCAGCGCAAAAATTTCAAGGACCGTCCCCCAGGGAAGCCCTTTGGAGAGCACGCTGTCAAGAATGTTCACCAAAAAATCAACGACAAATAAAAAAGTAATCACAAAAAGCGCCGCTAAAAACGGAGCGATGTGTTCCTTCAATAAATAACGAACCAGAATCACCAAAACCACACTTTCACAAATGTCACCCGTCTTTGTTTTTTCTACTTTAAGAAAAACTTACGAGTAAGAGAAAAGATAATTCAATGCGCCTGTCTATAAAATCACTTTTCGTTTCCTTTGGAGGTTTTATCCTCCTTTCCCTCGCAGCCTGCGCGTCTTCGGAAAATGCCGCCGACCGCGCCGCCGTTTGCAAAAACCGTTTTGAAAATGCGGAAAAGCGTTTTAAAAACAAAGAATTCAGCCGCGCCAAAGCCCCGCTCGATGAAATTCTCGCCTATTGCGCCGGCACCGGCTACATGGAGCAAGCCCAGTTTCTCCTCGCCGAAACGCACTTCAACCTCAAAGAATGGCTCGAAGCCCGCGGCGAATACAGCAGTTTTGCCATGAACTTCCCGAGTTCCCCTTATATCGAAACCGCCGAATACCGCAAAGCGGTGTCTTCTTTTAACATGAAGTATCACATTGCGCGCGACGAATCGAATACGAATCAGGCAATGAAAGATTTCGAACGCTTTGCCTCGAACTATCCGGAATCTCCGCTTTTGGATTCCGTGAATTACTACCTCGGGCAACTGACGGAACGCCTCGCGGAACGCGACTTTCAAATTGCGCGGCTGTATTTCCGCATCGACGAACCGCAAGCCGCCATCATTTATCTGAAAGAATTTCTGACATTCTATCCCAAAAGCAAGCGCCTCAAAGACGTCACCTCGCTTCTCATTCAAAGCTACACGCTTCTCGACCAGTTTGAATCCGCCCGCAGTTACCTGAGTTTCGCGAGAGAAATCGGAGTCTCCGACAAGGAATACCAGGAAGACATAAACGATCTCGAAAAAGACATTCAAAAAGCCGAAGTAAAATTCGAGAAGAAACTGAAAAAAGAACAAAAGCAAAAATTACTTTATAAAGAGGAATCGAATGCTTCATGAGGCATTCCTTGCTTTTACTGCTCGTTGTTTTTGTTCTGCTCCCCGCGGCGTCCTTTGCCTTTGAGGAAGACGATGATTTCCCGCAGAACGACCGGTTCCGCTTTTCCGTTTTCGTACAACCCGGCATTTCCTTTCTCGGTTTCGGCGACCGCGACAAATTCCAAAACGCCTTAGACACTCTTTATTATAAATATAAAGCCGAAGCGCTCACCGCCGCCGAATCACTCCAAGTCACCAAACAGGATTTCCAAAAAGTCAACTTTGCATTTCCGGTTTCATTCGGAATTCAATTTCAGCCCTTCGACGATCATTTTATCAGCGCCGGCGCAGGATACCTCTACGACAACGAATCGGTGATTATCTCCGACCGCAAAAACAAAAACCACAATTATCACTACACGCTTCAAGGAATTCCGTTTTTTCTGGAGTACCGCCTCGGTATCTCTCCGAACCTCATTTCCATTTCAAACCAATCTCTCTTCAGCATTGCCGTTCGCTGGTATTGGATGCTCCCGGGCACGGAAATTTATTCATCGTGGGGCCAGCTAAAAGGCAAATCGGATTTCAAAGGAAACGGATTCGGAATCAGTCTCGGTTACTTAATCACCTCCTGGAAAAATTTCAGCATCTTCGGTGACCTCGGTTATTCAAGCATCACCATCAAATCAGATGAACCTTTCTCGAAAGTTGTTCCCGACACCTCCACAAAAAAAGCATCCTGGAGCCTCGGCGGCATTCAGCTTCAAATCCGGGTGGCGTTCGGAGTAATCGCTAAACCCGTACCGGAAATCCCGCTCGAAGAAGAAACTGCAGAAATGGCAGCACCCGAAAACATCAAAGAAACGCCGGAAGAATTAAAAACCGAACCCATAAAAGAAGAAGCACCCGAAGAAGTTTTGCCATGAGTTTGTTTTCCTTTGAAAAACCGGGTTACGCCGAAACTCATTACAAATTCAAACTCCCATGGTCTTTACTTTACCGCCCCTTTCCCGAAATTATTATCGACGCGCCCTTTCAGGTTATCCCCGGAAGAAAACTCACCCTCCTGATCGCCGTCCGCGATGCAGACAAATTCCCGGCGGAAATTCTTTCCCTAACAGCAGAAATAAAAGACGAACACGGAACGGTTCGGCATTTTGAACAAAAACTTTCCATTCATGTAAACCGCCTTTTGGATTTTTTTCCGGTAGAACTGCCCGCACTCCCGGCAGGGAAATACCGGATTGACCCGAAACTATCCATCCGCGCCGGAAAAAAAGAAAAAACCATCACCCGCTGGAATCTTCCGGGATTAAAACCAGCGCCGCTCTTAGTACAAATTCTCGCTGAAAATCCGCCGCTCGCTCCCGGATTTATCGCCGGAGAAATGCACTGCCACACGCATTATTCCTCGGACCCGGTGGAATTCGGCGCGCCGCCGAAAGTACTTCAGCAAGCCGCCGCCGATGTGGGGCTTGACTTTGTCCTCACTACCGACCACGCTTACGACTTCGCCTTTGAAGCCGTCGATTACATGAAACCGGCCGCGCCCGAAAAACGCTTCCGCGAACTCCAAAAAGAGATCGAAAAACTCCCCGCACACCCGCGCCTGATCGCCGGACTCGAAGTCTCCGCCGGGAATGCAAAAAAAGAAAACATACACTTGCTCGCCTTCAACCCGCCGCATTACCTCCCCGGACTCGGCGACTCCGGGCGGTTTTGGTTTCACAATCAGCCCGCCTTTTCCGTACCCGAAATCTTAGCGCAATCCGGCGCCGTTTGTTTTGCCGCCCACCCGAAAGTACCCATCGGAAAACTCGAACGCCTGATTTTCCGGCGCGGCGAATGGAACCCGGAAGACCTCTCCCTCAAAAGCCCAAACCCGGTGCGCGGCTTGCAATTCTGGAACGGCAGTCTCGACCGGGGATTTGAACGCGGCAAAGCCTGGTGGATCGAAGAACTTGAAAAAGGAAACCGGCTCCTGCCCATCGGCGGCAACGACGCTCACGGCGACTTCAACGATACCACCGGCATATCGCTCCCGCTCTTTTCCCTGAAATACTCGCGGAATCACGTCTTCGGCCGCGTGCGCACCGTTGTCCGAAACTTTGGCTTTAACAAAACCGATTGCCTGTACCTCACAAACGGCCCGGCGCTCTGGTGGGAACATTCAAAAACCGGTCTTACTTTTTTTGCACGAAGTACGGCGGACTACGGAAAAATCAAAAGCATTCATTTGTTTGCACAAACGGAACCGGGCGCAAAAGAAAAGACCGTGCATACGGTCTCTCCTGAAAATACTTTTGAATCAGAGATTGAATTCCCGCTCCGCGAATTTATGTACGCCCGGGCGGAATGCCTCACGGAACAAGGGTTGCTCGCCCTCACGAGCGCCGCATTCCCGGATTAAATCGTCGCTAAAAACTTGCGGGCTTTATCGGCGTAGTTCGCGTTATCCCCGTAAATCTTCAGAATTTTTTCGGCAGTCTCCTGAGCTTTTTTATTCTCGCCCATTTCGCGGTAAATCAAAGTCAGCTTCCAAAGGGCATCCGGCACCGTCGGAACCACGTCCGCGCCTTCTTCCTGAGAATAACGCTCCGCCAAATTTCCTGTGCGGCTCCCGAATTCCTTCACAAACTTTTCAAGCAAACCGACTGCCGCCGCATAATCTTTCTTTTCCATCGCAACGGCAGCACTCCCCATCATCGCGCCCGAACGAATCAAAGCGACATCGCCCGCAAAATCAAGCGACTTCTGGAAAAGCACCGCCGCCTCGTCCGGATAACCGTTTTGGAATTTCAAATTACCCGCGAGCAAAGCCGCTTTCGCAAGAGCAAGACCTTCCAACTGCCCGTTTGCCATCAAGGTCTCAAACTCCGCATACGCGCTGTCCGATTTCCCGGCATAAAGATAAGCCATCCCCTGCCCCATCAACTCCGCATGCGCCGCCTGCACTTTCCGGCGATTTTCAAAATAATGAACGGCCGCCACCACAATTAAAAGAACGACAGCAATCGCCACACCGATCTTCGTGCCGTGGGCAGAGAAAAAATCTTTCACTTGAGAATTGTCAGACATAACCTTTCCGATTTTAAATTCAGGCTCGGAAAAATAGAAAAGTTACGCGGAATCATCTATTTTCCGGAAAAAATCCGGCTTAAAAACCCGTGAAACACGAAACAAAGCCTGGCGTGCCCCGGCGCAACCACCCTCACCCTGATCCTGAAACCGTCACCCTGAACTTGTTTCAGGGTCCGCTATAAAGCGCCGGGTCGGCGTAGTTACGGGCTACCCTCCGGTCGGTGCTGCGCACTGCGCGCAAGCGCGCACCCTCCGCCTGCCTCATGCGTTCCGCGTTCGCGATGACATTATGTGCAAGCGTGAACTCAATAGATGTACAAATCTCATGGCAAAACCGCATAATGCAGGGACACACTAAGTGGCGGCGCAGATTATCCAATAGTGCAATGATTCATTACCGCATTAGTTTAGTTCATGATTCACAATTTGAACACGGACAATAACTGATCTTATCAAAACAGCGAACTGCGCGCCCGCTGTTCCAAAAAGAGATCGGCAAGAACAAGAGCCGCCATGCTTTCCACAATCACCGGAGCGCGAAGCGCAACACAAGGGTCATGCCGCCCTTTTGCAGTAAAGGTTCCGTTTTCTCCTTCCGCAGAAGCCGTTTTTTGCTCAATACCGATCGTTGCCGTCGGCTTGAACGCAATGCGGCAAAAAATATCCGCGCCGCTCGTAATGCCGCCGTAAATACCGCCCGCATGATTCGTTCTTGTCCCGAAGTGAGAATCTTCGTAAAAAATTTCATCGTTATGTTCGCTGCCGTGCATTTTCGCCGCGGCAAAACCTTCCCCGATTTCAAAACCCTTCACCGCCGGAATGGAAAACATACCCATGGCAAGCAGCGCGCTCGCACGGTCAAACACAGGCTCTCCCACCGAACGCGGCGGGCGGCGCACGCAAAGTGAAAGCACTCCGCCCACACTATCTTTCGCCGCTTTCACTTCGCGCAGAAGCGATTCCATCGCTTCACTTGCCGTAGCATCCGGGCAGCGCACCGGAGATTTCTCAATCATTTCCAAAGTAACCCGGCGCGCATCCACCTTGCTTTCCACGGAACCCACCGAAGAAACCCACGAAAGAATTTCCGTTCCGCAAACTCTCGAAAGCAACGCCCGCGCGATACTGCCTGCAGCGACACGCGCAATCGTTTCCCGCGCTGAACTCCGGCCGCCGCCGCGATAATCCCGGAATCCGTATTTAAGATCGTAAGCGAGGTCGGCATGCCCCGGGCGATACCATTTTTTAATCTCCGAATAATCGCCGCTCCGCTGATCTTTGTTAAACACCACGAGAGAAATCGGCGTACCGGTTGTCTTTCCGTCGAACACGCCCGAAAGAATCTCCACCGTATCGGATTCATTCCGCGGAGTCACCAATTCGTTTTGCCCCGGGCGGCGGCGATCCAAATCACGCTGAATCATTTCCGCATTAATTTCAAGCCCTGCGGGGCAACCGTCAACCACCACACCCACCGCCATACCGTGAGATTCGCCCCATGTAGAGACGCTAAATAATTTTCCGAAAATACTGGACATGACTTCAAATATAAAAAGAGGCCCATTTTTTGAGATATCCCCTTTGCAATTTCTTCGCAGAATGCTAAAATTTACCGAGGTTTTCCCAAAACGGGAGGTGTTTATGAAACTTTTTTTCGCGGCCCTGTTGCTTCTGGGGTTATCCGCCTTATTCGGCGATACCGGTAACGGATTCCGCACCATTCAGTTTGGTACCGACCGCCAAACGGTGATTGAAGAAATTTTTAAACTGGGCTACGATGTACAAGGACAATCCAGCGATCGTATTTGCATCCCTGTTTTTATGATGGGCGATTTGCCGGTGGAAGTCAATTTTTTGTTCAACAGAAACGACAAGTTTTATTCTCTCGAATTTAGAACCGGGCGTATCGATGTAAAAAGAATAAACAAGTTATTTGAAGCTGTCGATTATTTATCCGATCAGTTTGCGCTGAAATACGGAAACCCAAACCGCCGTTATTCGATCAATGAAAGCAATATTCAATCGGGAATCCACAATATTTACAGAGAATGGACTTCCGATAAAAACTATAACATTTATACGGCTCTCGTGGAAAACGATTTGCGCTACTATACTATCGGAGTAGTCACCCACCAAGCTCTCGCGCAAGAAGCTCCGGAAGAAAAAGAGCAAAGCCGTAAAATCCAGAAAAGCGCTGCGTTCTAACGCTAAACCATTTTTAACACTCAACCACAAAGGTAAAATCATGAAAAAAATACTCTCCACTCTCGTCTTAATTCTTCTCTTCGCCGGAGTCGCCTCCGCACAAGAAAAAGAACAAACTGCTCAAAACCGTCTCCTCGGTCTCTCGGTCGGCATTAATAACATGAACATTGCCGATGTGGAAGCAAAAATCGACTTGCAATTCATGCGAATCCTCGTCGGACTTGGTATCGGCATACAAGACGGCATTCAAAAATTCCAAATTCTCACAGGCGCAGAAGTGATTCTCGCCGAACAAGCATTGCCGTTCGGTGTCGGCGGAATCATCAGCTACGAAACCGAAGCAAAAGAATTTGCGCTCGCCCCTTATTTCCTCGTGGAAGCCGAACTCCTGGATAACGTAACGCTCGGTTTAAACGCCGGACTTGGGTTCGATAAAGTGGATAGCAATGATTTGGCAATCGGTCTCTTCACACGCGCCGAACTCACTTTCTACTTCCTTTAATCGGTCTTGAATCCAAAGACCGCCGCTACCGGCGGTCTTTTTTATTTTATCGCTATGAAAAAAGAATTTCATGCCGTCCTTATCGGTAACGGAAACATGGGAAAGCGCCACTGGGAACGCCTGCAGCAACGCGGCTTTATTTTCGATGCCGTTCCGGATTCCGAAGCGGAAGTTTCAAATTATCTCCTTCAAGAGAACGCACGCCGGCCGCTCATTATTATCGCAAGCCCCTCGCCCACGCACTTTCATTACGCTCAAAAATTTCTTCAAAAAAAATTCCCGGTCTTTGTAGAAAAACCGCTCGCTCTTTCCGGATACGAAGCGCGCACCCTGCAGCAACTCGCTCTTAAAAACGAGACACTCCTTTTCACAGGCCACAGCGAACGTTATCATCCGGTTTTTAAAACGCTCGAAAAAAAGTTTGCCGCCATGCAAGCCGCCTCGGTTTCCGTTCATCGTGAAAATCAAGCAACGGGGAAAATTTACGATACCGATGTGATTTTCGATCTCATGATTCACGACCTCTATAATCTTTTGATTCTCCAAAAAAAACAAACGCCGGAAATCGAATTCGCGGAATCCGAAGACATTCAAAAATCGGCCCGTGTACAACTTTCCTTCCCCGGCGGATTCCGCGCAAACATCGCCGTCAGCCGCGATGCCGAGAAACCAAGACGAACTTACACGTTTGAAGATTCAGCCGGAAATCCGGAAACATTTTCCTTCACCCCGGTCACAAACGGTGAAGACGCTCTCGAAAACGAATACCGCACATTAGAACTTTATATGGCGCAGCCCGGCGAAAGCCACACCGCGCTGGAAACCGCGGTACTTGCCGTGGAAACGGCGGAAAGAATTTTAGATCGCATTAAAAAATCCCGCCGAAACTGACGGGATTTTATTCTTTTATTCGCGGTTACCGGGTTGCCATTTTCCCGTACGGCGTTCTTCCGCCCGCGGGAGCCCATATTTGGCAAGCCGCGGTCCGATGCTGTCGATGTTGTCCTGCGAAAGCACATAGTCTTGAAGTTCGCCTTTCAAATACTTGTCGTAACCCACTAAATCCATATAACCCTGACCGGAAAGCGTGAAAAGAATGGTCTTTTCTTTTCCTTCTTCTTTTGCTTTCAGCGCCTCGCGAATCACGCCGGCCACCGCATGCGAAGATTCGGGAGCAATCACCCAGCCTTCGGTGCGCGCCCATGTCAGAGCCGCTTCAAAGCATTCCGTTTGCGGGAGCGAGAGAGGGTTATAAAGCCCTTCCACCACCGCCTGGCTCACAATCGGCGACATGCCGTGATAGCGAAGCCCGCCTGCGTGAATACTGCTCGGAATGTAATCGTGCCCGAGGGTATGCATCGGAAGGAGCGGCGTAAATCCGGAAAGATCGCCGTAGTCATAAGTGAAAAGTCCGCGGGTGAGCGTGGGGCAGCTCGTGGGTTCCACCGGAATAATATCAATCTCGGCGCCGTTGATCTTATCGAGCGTAAACGGGAATGCGATTCCGGAAAAATTGGAACCGCCGCCGGCACAGCCGATCACCACATCGGGTTTCCGGATGCCAACCATCTCCAGTTGTTTTTTCGCCTCAAGCCCAATGATCGTTTGGTGAAGCATCACATGGTTTAACACGGAGCCGAGAGCGTATTTAGTGCACCCGGTTTTATCATTCACCGCAAGCTCCACCGCCTCGGAAATCGCAATCGCAAGCGAACCGGAACAATTCGGATCTTCCGCAAGAACTTTACGCCCGATCTCGGTTTCAAGACTCGGGCTTGAAACGCATTTACCGTCCCAGGTTTGCATCAATACTTTACGGAAAGGCTTTTGTTCAAAACTCACCTTCACCATAAACACTTTGCATTCGATTCCCATCAGTTTACAGGCAAACGAAAGCGCCGAACCCCACTGACCCGCGCCGGTTTCCGTGGTGATGGTTTTAGTGCCCGCCTGCTTGTTATACCAAACCTGAGCAATCGCGCTGTTGCCTTTGTGACTCCCGGCAGGGCTTGCGCTCTCGTCTTTGTAATAAATCTTGGCCGGAGTACCGAGATGCTGCTCAAGCCAGTACGCGCGGCGGAGCGGCGTCGGGTGCCAGCGCATTAAATGTTCGCGCACCTCTTCGGGGATTTCGATCCACTGCTGCGTGCTCATTTCCTGCTCAAGAATATTCTCCGGAAAAATCGCGCTCATCTGCTGCAATGTGATCGGTTTACCGTCGGCGCCGAGCGGCGGAAGCATCGGCGTCGGAAGGTCGGCGGCTAAATTATACCAACGGCGAGGAATCTCGCGGGGGTCCAGTTCAATTTTAACGTGTTCGTACATGGGCTGTCATAGAGTTAAGTGAAACGTTTAATTCGGGCGCGCGCTCACCGAAGAGAAAAACTGAGCGAGCGTCTCGGAATATTTGGTGTCCGGTAGTTTTTGCGCAATTTGAATCGCCTGTTCCAAATGAGAAAGCGCGTCATTTTTTGCCAATTCAAAACTGGACGATTTTTCCAACCGGGCGATAATTTCTTCGGAAGTTTTATCCTGTGCGGCCCCGGCAAGCAGTATTTGCATTTCGGAGCGCTCGGTTTCGGAACAATTTTTGAAATAGTAAATCAGCGGCAACGTAATGAGTCCGTTGGCAATATCGGTAAATTTGGCTTTGTCCAGATTCTCGGCGCCTACGCCGTAATCCAAAAGATCATCAATAATTTGGAACGCAAGTCCGAAATGCGCTCCCATTTTCCCGCATTCTTCCACAACATCTGCCGGGAAGCCGGCAAGAATCGCGCCGATACGCGCCGCCGCATCCACCAAAGCCGCGGTCTTTCCGCTAATGACTTTAATGTATTCGTCATAAGAAAGGTTCAAACGGCCGGCAAAATCAATTTCCATAATTTCGCCTGAAATTAAGTTGTCTGCAGCGGCCGAAAGAATCACCGGAATGTTCGGATTTTTTTCCTCAATCACGCAACGCATCGCCTGCGACAAAAGGTAATCCCCAATGAGAACCGCGATCTTGTTTCCCCATAGGACATGAGCGGTGCGGTCACCGCGGCGGAGTTCCGTGCCGTCGATAATATCATCATGCACAAGGCTTGCCAGATGCAAAATTTCCACCGCCGCACCCGAAGCCCCCACGCGAATTCTGTCCGGAGCAGACTCTCCCATATTGGAAACCATACAAAGTAAAGTAGCGCGAATCCGCTTTCCCTTTCTTTGGGTGAGCTGATCGATTCTCTCATGAATCCCCGGCGGAGCCGCTTGAACCACACCGGCAATATGATTTTCCACCTGCAAGAGATCCTCTTGAATAAGGTCTCTCGCCACGCCTAAAACTTTCTGATAATTGGTCCGCGAAGGAATCATAAAAACTAAATATCTAAATCGTTCAGCACTTTATAAGCATTCGACTCGATAAAGCGCCGGCGAGGCTCCACCGCTTCACCCATCAACATGCTGAAAATCTGATCGGCAAGAATCCCGTCTTCCACGGAACATTGCTTCAAAAGCCGGGTGGCCGGGTCCATCGTGGTTTCGGCCAATTGTTCCGGGTTCATTTCCCCAAGACCTTTATAGCGTTGGAGATAGATTTTTTTGCCTTCCGTGTTTTTGATCGCTTCGTCTTTCGATTCTTCGGTAAAAAGGTAAGTGTCCTGTTTGCCTACACGCAATTTATAGAGCGGCGGCTGCGCAAGGAACACATGCCCGGCATCTACCAGCGGGCGCATATAACGGAAAAAGAACGTGAGGAGAAGCGTCTGAATGTGCGAGCCGTCCACATCGGCATCGGTCATGATAATGATTTTAAAATAGCGGAGCTTCTCCAACTTAAACTCATCACCGAGTCCGGACCCGATCGCGTTTGCCAAATTCTGAATTTCTTCGCTTTCCAAAATACGATCGAGACGCGCCTTTTCCACATTGAGAATCTTACCGCGAATCGGAAGAATCGCTTGAAAATCGCGCGTTCTGCCCTGCTTTGCAGAACCGCCCGCAGAATCACCTTCCACAATAAAGAGTTCGCATTCTTCCGGCTTGCGGCTGCTGCAATCGGCGAGTTTTCCCGGGAGTCCTCCCCCTTCGAGAATATTTTTACGGCGGGCAAGGTTGCGCGCTTTGTGCGCCGCTTCGCGGGCCACAGCGGCATTATACACTTTATCGAGAATGAGTTTAACGGTCGCCGGATTCTCATGGAAATATTCTTCGAGCTTTGCTCCGAACGCCGTTTCCACAAGCCCTTTTACTTCGGAGTTTCCGAGTTTCCGTTTCGTTTGCCCTTCAAACTGAGGCTGCGAAATTTTAATCGCAATCACCGCCGTGAGCCCTTCGCGAATATCTTCCGGCGCAATCGAAATATCTTTCTTGCTTTTCGCCGCATGCATTTGAACAAATTTGGAAATCACGCGCGTAAGCGCGGATTTGAACCCGGTCACATGCGTTCCGCCGTCGTAAGTGTTTACGTTATTCACGAAACTGAAAAAGTTTTCCTGATAACTTTCGTTATACCAAAGCGCAATTTCAAGCGGATAATCTCCGGCTTCCATCGTCAAATGAATCGGAGAAGCAAAGAGAGGTTTGCGGTTCTGATCCACATATTCCACAAAAGCGGATACTCCGCCCGGATAACAGAACGACTCGGTAACAAACCCTTCCGGATCGCGTTCATCGGTCACCGTCAAACGAAGCCCGCTCATCAGGAACGCAAGTTCGCGGCAGCGCGTAGCGAGCGTTTCATAAGAATAAACGGTTTCGGTAAAAATCGTAGGGTCCGGATAAAAGGTCACCGTAGTTCCGGTAGGTTCTTCCGTCGCGCCCAAATCTCTTTGAGGAGCCAAAGGAGCGCCTCTCGAAAAATCCTGTTCTACAAGCCGTCCGTTTCGTTTCACGGAAACCACTAATTTTTCGGAAAGCGCGTTCACGCAGCTCACGCCCACCCCATGAAGCCCTGCGGAAACCTTATAAGAATTGTTGTCGAATTTTCCGCCGGCATGCAATTTGGTCATCACCACTTGAATCGTACCGACACCCTCTTTCGGGTGAATATCCGTCGGAATCCCGCGGCCGTTGTCGCTCACGCGAATGCCGTTGCCGGGAAGAATCGCAAGTTCAATATGCGTGCAATAGCCTGCAAGAGCTTCATCCACCGAGTTATCCACCACTTCCCAAACCAGGTGATGCAGACCGCGCGTATCGGTAGAACCGATATACATTGCCGGGCGAACGCGGACAGCTTCAAGGCCTTCTAAAACGGTAATACTTGAGCCGGTATATTCTTCAGACATAATTCCTCTTCCCTATCAGGGTCAAACAAAGCAAATATCAATAATAGCTGGCTTTTGCAAGACAGAGTTACAGCGTTCAATAATAGCTTTTTTTTGCAAAAAAATCTCGGATTTCAGCACCGCTTGAGGCACTTTTAAGAACAGTTTTTTTTGTTTAAGATCCGCAATGGAAATACGCGCGGCAAGGGTCGCTCCGACAATCTCAACAAAGTGGCGATTCAGCGTAAGAAGGTCGTTTTTATCCCGTAAATTCGGGTGATTCAACAGATGTTCCAAAAGAATCGAGGCGTCTTCCGGGCGGTTTCTCTTTTGCCGGAAAAGCTTAAACTTTTTAAAAAAAGGATCCTTTTTTTGAGGGTCGAAATCAGGGTCGTCTTGAAACGCGTAAAAGTCTTTCATCGCCTTAAATCAGCAGGAATTTGGAAAGCATAAAACCGCCGATCAAAATACTCGTCATACTTGCGACAACCGTCGCCTTCGTGCTTCTCCCCACACCCTCGGCGCCGTTACTTGTAGTGTAACCGAAATAACAGGCATAACTTGCAATAAAAAATCCGAACAGCGCCGCTTTAATTAAGCCCACGATAAAATCCCAATCCTGATAAAACATCCGCACGCCGTAAAAGAAAACATGCCAGGAAACATCCTTAAAAAAGTACGCCACCGTAAAGCCGCCCAAAAGCCCGATAAGAATACTGATAATCGTCAGAACCGGGAGCATCAGCACCGTTGCAATCAAACGCGGAGCGAGTAAAAATTTATACGGATTCAACCCTAAAACCTTATAAGCATCAAGCTGTTCCGTCACCGCCATGGTACCGAGTTCGGAACACATGGAAGCTCCCACACGCCCGGCAAGAACCATTGCCGTAAGAATCGGACAAAGCTCCACCATCACGGATTTCCCGACAGCCATCCCCACAAACACCAAGGGAATCATATCGGCAAACTGATACGCAAGCTGCCACGCCATAATACTTCCGGTCGCAACCGATGCGGCAAACACCACGGGAATACTCGTCACTCCCATGGAATACATCTGCTCTACCGTCGTGTGAAAATTGGAAAAAGCGCCCGGGATATTTTTAAACAGTTCCCAAACAAAAACCAAATATCCGACCACCGTTTCCACAAACTTTCGAACATAGTGTCCGAAAGAATCTGCCGCCCGGTTAGAAAGACGAATTAAAGAAGACATTATTTCTTTTTCTTGGCGCTCGACGTTTTGGAACTTTTTTTCGCAGGGCTTGCGGATTTCGGCGCGGTAATGGCTTTATTATAAAGATTCATATCCGACAAGTATTTAATCGCCTCGTTCAACTGCGTATCGGACCCCAAAGTAAACGCCGTACTTACGGAGTCTCCGGCCACCGCCGTGAGCAATTCGCGCTTGATACCGTCTTTAATATACTGTTTGCTTTCTTCAAATTGAACGTTGCGATACACATCGAGAGATTCTCTCAATTTTTTCATGCTTTCGGAAAGCGCCGGATTCGTGATCGTCTTTGAGGAATCGCCGAGGAAGTTTTGTTCCTTAATCAGAGTTTCTTCCAGGAAATCCGCCGTAACGGCAGCATTGCTTTTGATTTTGGTAAAGTTCGTGTCTTTCAAACAAAAATCTTTAAATTGGGTAAAGAGAGAATCCGAAACCATCCAGTTCATATCCACCGTTTCTTTGCGTGCTTCGAGAGCCGGGCGGATTTTCACGGCAAATTTGAAATACATTCCCATTCTTTCTTGCGCCTGCACCACCCATGGAAGCGGATCGAGTTCAATATCCACATCGGGCGCAATGCCGCCTGCGCCGAACATTTTCCGGCCGCCGGCCGTCACAAACGTATCCACTACCGCCGTATCAATCTTCACGGAATCTTCCGGAGTCTTTTCCGCAGCGAGTTCGTCTTCCAGATTTTTCTCCGCAATGGCAAGCCCTTTAATTCCGTTTTCCGGTTTGTTGATACAACGCCCGAACGGCAGATAATAGAACGCCGTAGTGAGTTTCAGTGCATGACCCTGGTTATCCAAGGGGA
Organism: Fibrobacter sp.; assembly: GCA_031271785.1. Taxonomy (GTDB): domain Bacteria; phylum Fibrobacterota; class Fibrobacteria; order Fibrobacterales; family Fibrobacteraceae; genus JAISUZ01. The sequence goes on from JAISUZ010000011.1 coordinate 40,170, forward strand.
AAATCGTCTGCACGGAACCTTTACCGAAAGTGGTTTTTCCGATAATCAAACCGCGGTCCCAATCCTGAATGGCGCCGGCCACAATTTCGGAAGCGCTCGCCGAACCTTGATTCACAAGCACAATCAACGGCACTTCTTTTCCTAAAATTCCGTTGCGGCGCGCATGGCTTTCCGTCTTTTGCGTTCTGCCGCGGGTACTCACAATCACATCGCCCTGTTTCAAGAAAAGTTCCGCCACTTCAATCGCCTGATTCAAAAGTCCGCCCGGATTATAACGAAGGTCGAGCACCAATTTTTTCATGCCCTGCGCCTGCAGTTTGCGGAGAGCATCTTCCACATCGCTCGAAGTTTTTTGAGAGAATGTGGCGAGTTTAATGTAACCGATCTCTTTATTGAGCATGGCAAAATAAGGAACCGCATGCACGACAATTTTCGCGCGCGTAATCGTAAAGTCAATCAAGTCGGGCGCGCCTTCGCGGGCAATAGAAACCGTCACGTTCGTCCCAACTTTTCCGCGGAGTTTTTCTACCGCTTCATCGAGCGTTAAATTTCTAGTCTCTTTCCCGTCGATTTTTAAAATGCGGTCACCGGCGCGAATCCCAAGCGAAAAAGCCGGCGTTCCGGCAAGCGGCGAAACCACCGTCAAAACATTATCGCGTAAACCGATGGTAATACCAACGCCGCCGAATTCACCTTCCGTCGAAATCTTAAGCGACTCCGATTCTTTCGGGTCAAAAACCGCCGTATGCGGATCCAGAATTCCGCGAATCCCCTGCACCGCCGCCGCCGAAAGTTCCGCCGGGTCCACGGCTTCCACATAACGCAGGTTGATTTCGGAGAAGACTTTATTCAAGCGGGAGAGTTCTTCATAAAAATCCGCCGGTTCTTTTTTCGTTTCCGCCGAAAAGGCAAAACCGAAACCCGCGGCAAGACTCAATAAAAAAACGAAGACCGAAACAGAAAGAGAATACTGTGTTTTCATAGGTTAAAAAATACAATTTCCGAAAGAAAAGAAAAAAGACGAAAGAAAAAACCCGGCGTTAACGCCGGGTTTTTAGAGATTGAGAGAGGAGAGAATCAAATTAAGCCACTTCGTGCAAGAGATGCGCCTTGCGGTTTTCCCGGAGCTTTGCGAGCGCATTTTCTTTTACTTGCCGCACGCGTTCTTTGGAAAGCCCTACAATTCGTCCGATTTCTTTCAAATTGAGATCGGCATCCACATCCATTCCGTAATAAAGTCCGATCACGCGATTTTCCTGAGCGGTCAAATTCTCTCCGAGAATTTCGCGCATGCTATCCACTTGATCTTGCTTTTCGGCAAGAGCATCGGTTCTTTCGGTTTCATCGGCAAGGCAGTCGCCGAGAGTCATATCGCCGTCTTCACCAACGGGTGTTTCCATGGAAGTGGACTTGTTACCCATCATGAGGATTTTTTCAATTTCATGCGTTTTATAGCGGCTCGCCCCTTCAAGGCTTTGCGGATCAATCGTGTATTGACCGCCCACCACCTGGCGCGTTTGAGTGCCCACACGGTTAAAGCGGCGAAGCACAAGTTCCTTTTCGGCGCTGATTCTCACCAATCGCGCTTTTTCGGAAATGGCGCGGGTAATATTTTGGCGAATCCACCAAACCGCGTAGCTGATAAACTTGATTTTTTGTTTCGGGTCAAAACGGTGAGCCGCTTCAATCAGCCCGATATTTCCTTCGTTAATCAATTCGTTCACATCCAAACCCTGACCTTTATAAAGGTTTGCAATGTTTACTACAAATTTCAAGTTCGATTTAATCAAAAGATCCAATGCGCGGCGATCCCCTTCGGAAATTTTCTTGAGTAAAAGAGCTTCCTGTTCTCTTGTCAAGAGAGGATACTTGGCAATGTTATTTAAGTATTGAAAATAGATACTCTTTTCATTCCATTCTTTGGTGCTTTTCTGACTCATCGCGAACCTCGTTACTGAAACCACTTTGTTGATGACGTAAATCTAAACCGGACGCAAAAGCCGTGTGTCATGACTCACACTCAGGTTCGCAAAAATTTTGTCCGGAAAAACCGGAGTTTGGTCAGATTTTTGTCACAAAAAGCGCTTAAAATGTCATAAAACGCCTATATTGGATAAATGCAAAGCCGAAAAACACAAAAACATCCATTTTGCCTCCGGAATCCCGAAAAATATTTGATGCCCGGAGAGGAATGGGACGAACAAAACATGACCCGGAAAGCAATCCCCCATTTTGTGCCGGCCATTCTTTTTTGGCTGTTTATCCTTTGTTTTCCCTTGTTAATGATTACCGATGTGGAAACCCGTTCGGCAGAATTGGATTGGAGGGATATTACCCGCATTTACGCACCGCTTATTTTTTCCATTTTTATTTTCGCCATGAATCAGGCGGTTCTGATTCCGCGTTACTTTATTCAAAATAAAATTCTCAAATATATTTTACTGAACTTCCTTCTGATCTTTCTTTTTTTCTTTTTGAGAGAACTGGTTCTCCGTTTTATTTTGTTCTCATTGCACGGCAGTTTTTCCGCCGCCTTTTCTCATGAAGGATATCCGAATTTCAAAGGCGTACTCAAATATGCCGTTGTCTTTGTCTTGTTTACGTTACTCAGTTGCCTTATGAATATTCTCATCCGGGTTTCAGCGCTTCAAACCAAAAAAGCCATTATGCTGCGCACTCACGAGAACGTGCTTTTAAAATCGGAACTTTCATTTCTCAAACTGCAGCTCAGTCCGCATTTTCTTTTTAATACGCTGAATAATATCGCCGCCCTTATTGACCTTGACAGCTCGAAAGCGCGCCAAGCGGTGCTTCAACTTTCTAAAATGCTCCGCACCATTCTTTACGATGTGGATCAAGATTCCATCACCATTAAAGAGGAAACGGAAATCCTCGAAAAATATTTGTATTTGGAACGCCTTCGTTTCAATGAAAATGTGGAATACACAATGGAAATTCAAATTGAAGACGAAAGCAAACGCATTGTTCCGCTGCTTTTGATGCCGCTTGTGGAAAACGCCATTAAACACGGCATTAACCCCAGGCAAAGGAGTTTTATTCACATTCGCATTGAAGAAAAAAACGGGATTCTTTTGTTCCGTTCCGAAAATTCAAACTTCCCGAGAAAACCCAGCGAGGGAAGTAAAACCGAAGGCGGGCTCGGGCTTTCCAATACATTGAAACGGCTCGAAACTTTTTATAAAAAACATTACGAATACAACGCTCATGTCGAAAATGATGTTTATTACACTACGCTCAAAATTAATCTGGCGGCAGACCTTTCCGCGTTTGAGGGATAAAATCAAAAAACGCCTCCGAACGGAAGCGTTTTTTATTCCCGAAAGAATCAATTAAGCAATTGCTTTTACTTGCTTCACGACTTCGGCAAATGCCGCCGGGTCTGCAATCGCCATATCGGAAAGAACCTTGCGGTTCATTTTAATGTTGGCTTTTGCAAGCAAATGAATGAACTTGCTGTAACTGACGCCATGTTCGCGAGTCGCGGCGTTCAAGCGAGTGATCCACAGACTGCGGAAATCGCCTTTCTTGTCGCGGCGGTGAGCATAAGCGTATTTACCGGCATGAGCTACGGCGTCAATCGCAAGGCGAAGGTTCGACTTGCGGCGGCCGTAATAACCCTTGGCGGCTTTGAGGATTTTTTTGCGGCGTTCACGGGAAGGAACTCTGGATTTTGCGCGTGGCATTCTTATTCTCCTTGATTAAGCCAGAACCAGCAAACGCTTAATTCTGTACATGTCGCATTTTTTGATTGCACCGGCTTTGCGGAGGGTCCGCTTACGCTTGGTGGACATCTTGGTGAGAATGTGGCGCATTCCGGCGCGCTTGAACTTCACATGACCGGAACCGGTCACACGAAAGCGCTTTTTAGAACCGCTATGTGTTTTCATCTTTGGCATTGTTACCTCATCGGTTAGAAATTAAGCCTCACCTGCTGCCATGGGCTCGGTTACGGGCTGTTTTTTCGCGGGCGGCGGTGTCTGCGGTTGCTTTGCCACTGCCTGCTTTTTCGGCGCATAAATAGAGAGCATGGTGTTGCCTTCCATTCGTGCATCCATTTCGAGTTCGCTGAATTCCGCAAGATCTGTTTTAGCTTGATCCATAAGGCGGCGTCCATAATCCATGTGTGCCATTTCACGACCGCGGAACTGCATTGAAAGCCGGACCTTCATGCCGTGACTGAGAAAATCTTTTGCCTGCTCCATCCGGTAGTTGTAGTCGTTGACCGCCGTTTTCGGATGCAGTTTAATTTCTTTCATTTTTACGGTGTGCTGTTTTGCCTTCGCCGCTTTGGCACGCTTCATTTGTTCGAAGCGGTATTTACCGTAATTCAGAATGCGGCAAACAGGCGGTTTTGCATTCGGCGAGACTTCCACCAAATCCAAGCCTTGATCTTTAGCCATCTGCAACGCTTTCGGCGTTTCTACAACTGTTTGCTCTCCGTCTTCCAGGACCAAACGGATAGGAGAAATACGAATATCTTCATTAATCCGGACTCCGTCGTTGGAGCGATTGGGCATTGGACGACCACGGGGATTTTGTAACAATCTAAGACCTCATAAAAAATGAATGAAGCGTAAATGTAACAAGTTTTAATAAAAACGCAATATCCCCTAAAAAAACCATTGCCAAAATTGCCCTTTTTTCTATCATTGGGGGACCGTTTTGCGGCGGTAGCTCAATGGTAGAGCTTTAGCCTTCCAAGCTAATGGTTGCCGGTTCGATCCCGGTCCGCCGCTCCTAGAATCCCCTTTGGACCTTCCGGAGGGGATTTTTTATGGGTTTGCAGGCTTTTACATACAAATGTGAGCTTAAACCGACGAGAGAACGCGTGAGGGATGGTGACCCGCAGGGCGGAGATTCGCGGCGAAGAATGAACTCGAAGAACGGACGCGAAGCTCCGTTGCACTTGGCGTTTTCGCCTTAGTGCAATACAGCCCGGCCGGCGAGCAATAAAGCGAGCCGGGCACGCCGAAATATTTTATGAGCCGGTGTGAATCCGTTCCCGAATTACGGGTATTTTTACTTTATTCGTATAGAAATAACGTTCCATTTCATCGAATATTCCGCCTTCACCGGCGAGGCCTGCGTAAGTCCATTCTCCCGAGAGTTCGCCATAGCTGTTCGATTCTCCGTTTTCGTAAAACTCAAGGACTTCGGCGAGTACATACAAAGCGGCCGTGTCGTAACGTTTTCCGTTTTGCGTTATCACGCTTTCCGGAATAGAATGCAGTACGGCGACATTCCGAACCGCTTGATTTAGACAGTATGTTCGCCCGTTTCTTCGAGTACCAACAGAGCTTGTGATTTTATTTGATCCGTATTCCGGCTCTTACTGTGTTGCGTACAACTTATCATACCGAATATCGTGAGGAGGCTCAGAAAGATTCGTGTTCTTTTCACAGAGATGCTCTCACATTAATCCACAACGCCGTTTCTATGAACATCTTTACTTATCCATGACCATCGCCATCAATTTGGATTTTAATAACACTATTTTATACTTCGGATTGGCTTCCATTATAATTTGTGATAATACAACAGGATCATCCGGCAAATGATAGGTACAAATAGATAATTTGGGGGCAAATTTTTTCAAAACATTTTTAGCTCCCCTGAGTAAAAAACTAAATAATTGTTTAAAAACTATTTTTTCCGTAAAAGAAGTTGCATCTCGACTCTTTTAAGTATACTCTCAGAACATAAAAATCGGCGTTTTTACCATTTTTGAAAGGTTATGCAAAGAAATTAATAATTTACCGAAATGTTAAAAAATGTTTGAAAAAGCGAGAAAAATAAGGCAGTAGCAGCATATCACCTTATTCATAATACATATTTCCTCAATACATTTATTTTTCTTGCTATGTAACTAAATATCAGCGATACCGCAATTGTCGCCGCGATTGTGAGTGATACGCTATAAATGATATTGAAATTTTCCGGATTAAACTTTAAGTATTTATACATAAAGTTTATCATTAACGGGTGTATTAAATAAATACCGAAACACAAAGGCGCGATTTTATTGATAATCTCAATATTCTTATTGATTTTATTTTGAATACAAAAGAATGATAAAGCGGCAAGCACCACAACCGGCGAGTCATATTCGTTCAATATCAGCACTCCGTTGGAGTGCGTTATAAAACCCGCGTTCAGCGGCATCAAAACAGCATAAGCTCCATAGAGGAACAGCATCGGCCATAAAATACGGCTGTCAATATGAATTCGATGATGATGTATATAATACCCAAGGAGTAAGTAAAAGACATAAACCGAATTGACCGGAAGATAAATTCCGAATGTATAGGGTAATATATTTTCGAGTGACGGTATGAGACTCGTAAAAACAAATAACAGGATTAACGTATATTTTAAGACTCTTTCCGGGGCGCAGCGAACAAATATTTTTAAGACCGGAATGAATAAATATAAACCGGCAATCATATATAAATACCACATATGATCCCATGATTTCCCTTGTATCACATTGAGTACCGCCGTTCCGATTTGCCCGATACGGAAAGACATTCCCGAATCAAACAGTATTTCGATCAGACAATACGGTATTCCAAACAAAGTAATCGCCAAAACAATTCGCAATACATACTTCTTAAGTAATTTTTCCAATGTAATTTCTTTTTCGGGATTCAAAAATAATACGCCGGTGATCATTACAAATATCGGTACGCACCACTGCCATATATTTCTTAAAATAATACAGATATAGGATTCCGCCTCTGTGAATGATTCCGAAAAATACATGTTCACTTGAGAAAAAATATGAATCATGATGACTGCAAACGTAGAGGTCACTCTTAAGGTGTTAAGATATGCCGTTTCCGATTTCCCTTCAACCGCTTGCGCCATCTCCGATGCTCCTTACTCCCGATGCAACGACCGGTTAAAACAATACCAAATCGTTTTTATGTATGACTTCTTCGGGAGTTTCTTTTCCGAGAATCGTACGGACTTCGGCGGTTTTTTTCCCTTGAATCAAAGAGAGCCGGCTGCTCGCATATTGAGAGATGCCCCGGGCGAGGCGGTTTCCGGAAGCATCTAAAACTTCGATGAGATCGCCGCGGGCAAAGTTTTTCCGCACATCCGCAATCCCTACCGGGAGAAGGCTCGAATGTTTTTCACGGAGCGCTTTTACCGCGCCGTCATCCACTACCACAGCGCCGCGCGGAGTGCTGACAAACGAAAGCCAGCGATGGCGGCTGCCGATTTTTTTGGCGTTGCCTGCAAAAAAGGTTCCGTGAGTTTCACTTTCAAAAAACTCATGAGGGAGTACCTTGAAGCCGTTTCCGAGCAGCGCGCTACAGCCGCTGTTGACGGCCGCACGAATGGATTCGAGTTTCGATTTCATGCCGCCGGTGCTGATTGCCGAGCCTGTTTCACCCGCCGCACCGGCGAGCGCCATAATTTCAGGCGTGATTTTCGGGACAAAATGAAGCAGGCGCGCATTCGGATTCTTTTTGGGATTATCGTCGTAAAGGCCGTCTTCATCGGTAAAAATCAAAAGCAGATCCGCATCGATAAAGAGCGCGACATCGCTTGAAAGTTTGTCATTATCGCCGACTTTAATTTCGGAAACCGCTACCGAATCGTTTTCATTCACAATGGGAATGATTTTTTTCGAGAGCATTACCTGAAAGGTGTTTTGCAAATTTTTGTAACGCGAACGGTCGCGGAAGTCATCTGCCGAAAGGAGTATCTGACCGGCGGCAATATTTAATTTCCGGAATTCTTCGCGGTAAGCGTGCATGAGGTCGATTTGCCCGACGGCCGCGCAAGCTTGCTTTTCTGCCATCACCGCCGGCTTTTTTGTATAACCGAGAACCGCCATGCCGGCCCCTACCGCGCCGCTCGTGACAAGCACGACTTCTTTTCCGTTGTTCATCAAATGTGCGATGGAACCGGCTAGACGCCGGATGTAATCCAGCCGTACACCGCCGCGATCGGAATCCACCAATACGCGGGAACCGACCTTAATAACCACCCGTTTAACTTCATCCAGAATTTTTTGCCGAAGTTCGCTCATAAAATCCTTACCTGCAAACAATCAACCGAATTGCATCGAGCCTTAACTGCGGCGAGGCGGCGGCTTTTTTCCGTTCCTGAATGTTTTTGCGCAGTTCATTCAAAACCGGACTGCCTTCCGCTTTCCCGCGGAGCGTGAGCAAATGGTGTATTCTTTGATACTCCTGTTCAATACGGTGTTCTACCGCAAGCGAGGCGGTTTCCGCAAGTTCGTTCATTTTTTCCGTGGCGATCCGCTTGGCGGAAGTAAGCCCTGCCTGCTCAAAAAACCGGATTTTAGCGGTGACCGCCGGCGCATTCTGAGGAACCGGCACATCTTTGCTTTCGCCTTTGTCCAGAGCATCCAATAAATCCGAAGCGTTGTTTCCGTCGCCGTCCACCAGCACGCGAATAAAATGCGGCCCCGCAATATCGGAGAGCCCCCATTCGGGCATAACGGAAGGTTCGAGAATAAAGTTGAAAAGCATCATGAAATTCTGCCGCCCGGAACCCGTCCAAATGGTGCAAGCCGTTGTCCCTTTGCCCGTTGCCGTCGCCATGTCGATCATTCCGAGAGTGAGCGGATGTTCCCAGCTTAAAAAATCCACGTTGTCGTGAAGCATGGCTTGTTTTCTGTCCATCGTGGCGGTGAGCGCGCTTTCCCGGACGGATTGTTCCGATTCCTCGCTATCCTGCGCGATCATGCCGGCATCCGGCATTCCGGGGATTGTGCCCGCTTCTACCTGCGGACCGGTGGTGATCACGAAACATTCCGGGATCGGACTTTTTTCAATATCGAGCCCATTCGCCTGCAGCGTTTCAAATACCAAATTTTTAAGCCGTTTATCCGCATCGAATTTTTGAATTTCGGCAATGATTTCTGCCGCGGCTCGCTCGTCGCGGGAGTTAAATTCCAACAGTTTATCACGTCCTTTTTCAATGCTTTTACGAAGCTCGGCGCTGTCCGCTTTCACGAGCGGAATCACTTCATCCAAAAAGGATTTTAATTTTATTTGCGGTTCATACAACGTTTCGATCAAAACGTCCGTGTATTTCAGGAAAAGTTCGCCGCCGCTCATGAGCGGCGCGCCGAAAGCATTCAAGCCCTCGTTATACCAATGGAACATGACTTCCTGCGCGGAACCGAGGACATAAGGAACATGAATAATGATTTCCTTATTTTGCCCGATGCGGTCCAGCCGCCCGATGCGCTGTTCTACAAGTGCAGCATCTAACGGTAAATCAAAGAGTATAAGATGATGACTGAATTGAAAGTTGCGCCCTTCGGAACCGATTTCGGAGGCGATCAGCAAATTCACGCCGTCTTCCCGGGCAAAACCCGCAGCCGCCTTGTCTCTCGCGAGAATGGAGAGTTCTTCGTGAAACAGGTCAAACGATTCTTCTCCGATGCGCTCGGCAAGAACCGCGGCAAGCGCTTTCACGACGGCAATATCTTCACAAATCAGCAACACTTTATCGTGACGATGTTTACTTAAAAATGTTTCAAGCCACGCAATGCGTTCATCCTGACTCCAGCCTTCCGCATAAGGCGTAATGAGGAGTCCGTTTTCCTGAATATCGGTGGAACGATCCAAATCTTTAAGAGCTGCCGCATGAACCCATTCCCGGTAACGCGGGTTCGGTTTTAACGGAATCGCATCCAAAACGCGTTTAGGGAACCCGCCGACACCGCGGCGCGTGTTGCGGAAAACCGTGCCGCCGGTACCGATGGCATCGACAATACGGCGCACCCATTCTCCGGCGGTGAGCGACTTTGAATTTTCTTTTTCAAGCCACGGGCGGATCGGCGATTTTTTCGGGACAAGTTTGTACAAATCATCCCAGGACATTTCCTCGCCGGAATCCATGGGGAGTTTCGACAAATCGGAAGCGAGCTTCTGATAGGTTTCCTGATCTTTCAGAAACTCATTAAAATCACTGAATCGAGCCGGGTCGAGCATTTTCAAACGATTGAAATGCGATTCCGGGTGGAGCTGCAAAGGCGTTCCCGTAAGCAACAGAAGCCCTTTGGTGCGTTCCGAAATTTTGTTTACCAAAAGGTATTCGTGGCTTGTGAAACCGTCTTCGCAAACCAAGTGATGCGCTTCATCCACAATCGTTAAATCCCAAGTGATTTTGAGGATATCGACAATGAGCGCGGGCTGATCCATTAAAAGTTCAACGGTGCAGATAATTTCATTCTTTTGTTCAAACGGGTTCGGGCGATCGCCGCCCTCGAACAAAGCGCGGATGTAACCTTCGTCCACGAGGGTGAAAATCTGATTGAAACGGCGTTTCATTTCCGCCATCCACTGGTGTTTCAGAGATTCCGGAACGAGAATGAGAGTGCGGTAAACACGGCCGCGCATGTGGAGCGTGTGCCAAATCATGCCCGCTTCGATGGTTTTTCCGAGTCCGACTTCATCGGAAAGCATGAGCCGCGGGAGCGAACTTCCGGAAGATGCGCGCTGCGTAAGGTAATACTGGTGCGGAATTAAATCCGTTTTCGGCCCGATCATTCCGCGGACTTTCGAGGATTGCCAAAGCGCGGAGAGCCGGGCTGCCGATTCCCGGCGTTGAAATTCTTTGAGATTTGCGGTTTTTCCGCCGGAAAGCGCTTTAAAAAGATCTGCCGGGCGTGAAAGCACTTTGGAGCTTAAATCATTTTCGGATAGGGAGCGCCCGCCGCGCCCGATGTAAACGGTAAGCCCTTTTTTGGTTTCCACGGATTCGATCGGGAACGAGACCCCTTTTTCATTCCGGGCGGTTTCTCCCGGCGCGAGTAAATAACGCTTTACCGGAGCCGCGGACATACGGTAAGTTCGCTTTTGCCCTACGGAAGGAAACTCTAACGTTACATTTTTCGATTCGACTTCGGAAACGCGGCCAAGTCCCAAATCCGGTTCGAGTTCGCTCACAAAACGCTGCCCAACTTTGAAATTATTCATTGCCTACAAGTTAGCTTTTTTATTTACGCCCGTGCGAATATTTATAACTTTACGAACATGAAATGGTTTTATATAGATGAAAGTATCCTTTCCGGAGATCGCAGGCAAGGTCCCTTCAGCCTTGAAGAGATGAACGCCTTCCGGGAACAAAATAAAATCGGAGACAATACTCTCGTTTGGCATTCCGGGCAAAATGGCTGGGCGGCTTGGGAAACCGTTTACAAAGAGATTGACGCCGAAAAGCGCGCTCAGCATGAAGAGCTGGAAAGAGCTTTGGAAGATCTCGTGAAAAAACATCCGGAACTCAATTTTCGCTATGCCGGATTTCTTGTACGCGGAGTGGCGTTTTTCATTGATGCCGCCATCATGACACTTGTCGGTTCCCTTATTTTTATCATTCTGCAAAAGCTTGATTTGGCGGATGCCGGTACGCTCCGGCCGTTACTTTCCGAATATTCTCAAAATCCGTTTTCCAAAGAACTTTCCGACAAACTCCTCGGAAATTCGGGTTTTATTCTTTTTTCCGTTTGCTCGATCCTCGCTCAAACTTTCTATACGCTCTTTTTTACCATTCGCTATGCCGCGACTCCGGGGAAAATGCTTCTGCGTTTGAAAATCAAAAACGGCGACGGTTCGCCTTTTACCTGGAAAAATGCGGTGGTGCGTTACTTTGCTTCCGCTTTAACGCAGGCGACTTTAATCTTTTACGGTCTCGGTTATATCCTCGCGATTGTGGACCCGAAAAAAAGAGCTTTACATGATTTTTTTGCTAAAACCGTGGTTGTTCATTCGACTTCACCGGAAGAACCCTTAAGGAATTCATAATGGATCGATTTTCCGTTTCAAAACTAACGAGCCCACTCTCGGGAGAAGTGGAAATTTCCGGAGCTAAGAACGCCGTACTTGCGGTGATGGCTGCGACTCTTTTAAGCGACGGTGTTTCCGAAATTACAAACGTGCCTCACCTTAAAGACATGAAAACCATGTCCGATGTGCTCCGCGTGATCGGCTGCCATGTGGACGGCGAAAGCCATACGCTCCGCATTGATACCCGCGGCGTCAATCATTTGGAAGCTCCTTATGAACTTGTGAAAACCATGCGCGCGAGTTTTTATGTGCTCGGACCGTTGGTAGCGCGTTTCGGGCGTTGCCGCGTTTCACTCCCGGGCGGGTGCGCCTGGGGCCCGCGGCCAGTTGATCTTCACTTGAAAGGACTCGAAGCGCTCGGCGCTACGATTACCGTGACTCACGGTTATGTGGAGGCTTCCTGCGATACCCGTTTGAAAGGCGGCGTGTTTCATTTTCCGGTGAGCAGCGTGGGCGCAACGGTGAATGTGCTGATGGCGGCGACCCTTGCCGAAGGAAGTTCGGTGTTGCATAACGCCGCCATTGAACCGGAAATTGATGCCCTTGTGGATTACCTCACCGATATGGGAGCCAAAATTCAAGGGCGCGGAACGCGCACGCTCACTATTGAAGGCGTTCCCGAATTAAAACCGGGAAAAGGTGAAACGATCCCCGACCGTATCGAAGCCGGCTCGTTCCTCGCCGGCGCGGCGATTACCCGCGGAAAAGTAAAGGTGACCCGCGTGAACCCGGAACATATCGGCGCGGTTCTTGATTTTTTCCACGATATCGGCTGCGAAGTGACTACCGGAAGCGATTGGGCGGAAGTGGATGCCCGCGGGCGCGAACTGCATTCTACAAGCGTTACCACATTGCCGTTCCCGGGATTCCCTACGGACTTGCAGGCGCCGGCGATGGCGGTTCTTACTACAGTTCCCGGAATCAGCATTATTCAAGATACGGTTTACCACGACCGGTTCACCCATATCGCCGAACTGAAGCGACTCGGCGCCGATATTCATTTGAAAGGCGATACCGCTCACATTCACGGCGGAAAACCGCTTTCCGGCGCAGAAGTGATGGCTTCGGATTTGAGAGCGAGTCTCGCGCTCGTGATTGCCGGATTTGTCGCCGAAGGTGAAACGATCATTGACCGTATTTATCACCTGGACCGCGGTTACGAAAATTTCGAACAAAAAATGGCGCAGCTCGGCGCCAATGTGATTCGCTTGCAAGGGTGAAGACAGATACGGGCATGGTGAGTATGTCCGTATCTTTTTGAATTCCTCCTGTTAATTTGTCAGGACACACAAATATTACTTTATATTGAAAAAAGTTTTGTGCCGTTACCTGGTTTTTCCAAACCTTTAGGCCGGAAGCCGTTCCGGTTTGGAAACCAGGTGGCGGCGCACATTGAGAATACTTTTTATACCGGAGCGAACTGTATTGATGCGCAAAAAGTGTTGGAATCGCGTGTGTGGTCTTTAATTTGGTTGTAATAGGAAACCCCCGGATCGCGTTATACTTGTCCGGGGTGACGGTGGCGAGTTCTTCGTGATTTTAATGACTGAATTCCCCATTCTCAATTCCCTATAAACGATTCCCTGTTTGCAATTCCCGAAGGAGCGCTGTTGCGTGAGGCAGGCGAGGGTGCGCGCCTTCGGCGCGCAGTGCGCAGCACCGACCGGAGGGTAGCCCGGCGCCACGCCGACCCGGCGCTTTATAGCGGATGCTGATACCAAAAATTTGAATTTGTTTTTCTTTGGATGCTGAATCATCCTGAACTTGATTCAGGATCAGCATGACAGGGAGTGAACGCGCCGGGGCACGCCCTTTTTACTTTAGCTTTGCGCCTCTATCAATTCAAGAGCTTTCAGACAAAGTTTGTTGGCGAAGGCATTTGAGGTTTGAATGCGCGGCACCCACATCGGGTTGTTTTTCGGGGCTTTTTTCTTGAGGCGAATATGCAGCACGCCGCATTCCATTTTGAATTTCGTAATCGAATGCCGTACCGGTTTGGAGAGCCATTGATAATCCGCGATGGCTTCGGGGGATACCCATTTTTCGGCGGCTCCCGGGAGGCCGCGCGTGTGCGCTTTGGAGTATTCAAATAGGGGGAGGCTGCGCTGGTTTTTCAAAAACCGGGCGTCGCTTTCGCGGATGCTCAGAATTTTTTGATCGGTGCTTTCGATGACAAGAATTACGCCCGACCAATTTTCCCGAATCGTTTCTTTTTTCGGCGGGAATTCGGCTGTGCGTTTTTGCATGCCGGCTTTGCAGATTTTTTGGAGCGGGCATTGGCCGCACAACGGATTTTGCACTTTACAGAGAACTCTTCCGAGTTCCATCAGCGCTTCGTTGATTTGATGCGGTTCTCGGTCGTGCGCCCAATTCGCGGCTTCGTTCCAGTAAATACCGGTTTCTTTTTTGCCCGCCGGTAAGAAATCGAACAAATGAAGTCTTGAAAAAATGCGAATCAGGTTTCCGTCGAGAATCGGTTCTTTTTGATGAAAGGCAAAGCTGAGAATCGCGCCGGCGGTGTATTTGCCGATGCCGGGGAGGGCTTCCAATTCGGGGCGCGTTTGCGGGAATTTTCCGTTCCATTTTTCGGCGAGAATCCCTGCGGTTTTGTGTATGTTTTTTGCGCGGGAATAGTAGCCGAGCCCTTGCCAGTGCAATAAAACATCGGTCTCGTTGGCGCGGGCGAGCGTAAAAACATCGGGATAATCTTTCACCCAGTTTTCGTAATGCTTTTTGACGGCTTCTACTTGCGTTTGCTGGAGCATGATTTCACTGATCCAGACAAAGTAAGGATTACGCTTTTCGTTTAAGTTGTCCGGCCGCCAGGGCAAATGCGCGTGATGCTGCCGAAACCATTTTTTCAGAAGTATTTTGGCTTCGGTTTTAGTCACGTTTTCCGTAAAATTTTCTGTATTGCTTTTTGAAGAAAATGAATTGTTCTTTCGCCGCTTTGTCGATGGAATAATACTTGCTTCTTTCGAGGGCGTTTTTCCGCATTTTCAGGTATTCTTCCGGTTGATGCATACAAAGTTCCGTGCAGGCGTTTAACTGCTCGACCCAGGCGCGTTCGTTTTCAAAAGGCAGTATGTAACCGCAGTTTTGTTCGAAGATAATGTCCTGAGGTCCGCCGCGGTCGGTGACGATCGCGGGCGTTCCCGAAGCGATGGCTTCCACTACCACGTTTCCGAAGGTGTCGGTTCCGCTCGGGAATATAAAGAAGTCCGCATCGGCGTAAATTCCGGAGAGAGTTTCACCGCCCTGGTTCCCGGAGAATGATACTTCGGGACAGTCCGCGAAATGTTGTTTCAGTTCTTCGAGATACCAGCCGTCTCCCGTAAACATGAGTTCCGCGTTTTTGTTTTCTTTACGGAATTCTTTCCAGATATTTTCGAGGAACGGGAGGTCTTTTTCTTTGGAGATGCGCCCCACATAAAGAAAACGCACTTTCCCTTTGCCGCCGAATTTTTCCCAGGTTCCTTGGCCGCGGTATTCCGGATGGTAGTCTTCGAGAGGGATTCCGCGTCTTAAAATCACAACGTCTTTTTCGGGTACCCGGATTGTTTTTATGAGAGAGTCTTTATAGGCGCGGGTTGGGCTGATAACCGGGCGTGTGAAGTGATAAAAAAGCTGGATCAGTTTCAATACATATTTATTCATGAGCTGCGATTTTACGAGTATCTTCACGTAGCCCGGAACATCGGTGCGGTAATGGCTCACTACTTTAATTCCTGCAATTTTTCCGCAGATTCCCACGAGCCAAGCGCCCGGAGACGGCGTTTCAAGAGAGATGACATCGATCGGGTAACGCTTTACCAAACGAAACGCCGGGCGGATCCAGGGCATGGCGAGTTCGCTGTTCGCGTAACCGAGTTGTTCCATGCTGAAAAAGCGGGGGAGGAGAAACACAAAATGATTTTCAACGACGCCTCTTTCGCGGGTGTTAAACGCATTGCCGGCGAGAGCGACTTTGTAACCGTGGTCTTTCATGAACGAAACCACATGGCGCAAGTTGTTGGCGATTCCGTTTACTTCGTCGAGGCAATCCGCGTAATAAAGCACGCGGATATCATCGGGCTTTTTTGATTTTCTTTTTTCTTTGAGGTATTTACGGAGCGAGAGTAAATAGGGGATGTTAATGAGTGTGAGCATTACAAGCCAAAACGGAATCCAGCAGGTTTTAAAGTTGCTCGGTATTATATTCGGCGTTTTGTGTTTAATGGAAAAGAAAACAGGGAAACTGCTTGTGGTTTCGCGGCCGGAAATCGGCGGGCGCGTGTCGAAATTAGCGTTGTACTTTGTTGAACTCGATGCAGTCATGGTAACGGACTCCTTTGCCGCCAAAAATATCAAGAGCACTTCCGATAGTCAAATCAACTCGTCCGCCGGAAATTTCTTTACAGAGGGTTAAATCTTCCACTTGTCGCGCGCCGCCCGCGTAAGTTACGGGAATCGGGCAATGTTTTGCGAGATACCGGATCAATTCGGTATCCATTCCTTGCTGCAAGCCTTCCACATCGGCGGCGTGAACTAAAAATTCATCGCAATAAACGGCGAGCCGTTCCAGATTTTTTCCCGTAATTTGAAACGAAGAGAGCGTTTGCCAGCGGTCAAGCGCAATGTGCCAACCATCCGGCGTGAGTTTACAGCTTAAGTCGATCACCAAACGCTCTTTTCCGATTTTTGAAACGAGCGCTTTCAGGCGTTCTTCGGAAAATACGGCGTTTGGGAATATCCAGCTTGTGATAATCACGTGTGTGGCGCCGGCATTCAAATAAGATAAGGCGTTATCGGCATGAATCCCGCCGCCGACCTGAAGTCCGGATGGGTATGCTTTTAACGCGGAAACGGCGGCGTCTTCGTTTCCGGGGCCGAGCATAATTACGTGACCGCCGCTAAGACGATCTTTTTTATAGAGTTCCGCAAAGTAAGCGGCCGGGTGTTCCGATTCGAAATTAGTGCGCAGCGCTCCGGATTTGTCGGAGAGTGAAGCTCCTACGATTTGCTTCACTTTGCCGTGATGCAGGTCGATACAAGGGCGAAATAAGGTCATTTTAACCCGCTGAAGTTCCAATCCACGGTTTCTTGATGATTTCCTTGGGAACGTCCGCGGTAAAAGAATACCTCGCCGCCCATCATGAGACTCGCCGCTTTTTTGGCAAACCAGCCGTCAAAATTATTGAGAAGCGAAAATCGTTCCAAAGGTTTGGAAGTATCAAATTCGACAAAAGCGCCGGATTCGTTCCAATCCAAACGGAGAGACCCTGTTGGGAATTTTTTCCCGGAATAAGCGGCGCCGTTTTCCGAAATTTTTTGCGCCGTGAACAGTTCCATGCCGCTTGCGTATCCGTTTGCCGAGTAAAGCACATAGCCGAAAGGAGTTCCGTTTTCGGTAACCCCGATGCGTCCGGCGTATTGAGGAACTTTCGCAGTACTTGAGGTATTTATGGAAAACGAACGCACGGCAATATCGGAGGCTTGCGCGGATTGCCAGGTGTGTTCGAAATATCCGTAGCCCGAAACGGTTATGGTGTCGCTGTTGTAGGCAATTTTTCCGTGAACCCGGCCGTAGGGAATATGAATATACTGGGCGTATTGTTCGCCGTCCACTTTCCAAACACCGTCTCCGGCGACCTTCCCTTGCACCGCGGATTCAAAAGAAATATCGAGGAAAAATTTTCCGCCTTTATCGGCGGTAAAATAAACGCGGTGCCCTTTTCCGGGGATGTTTTCCAAAATGTATTCGTCTTTAATAGAGATGCGTTTTCCGGCGCGGTCTTCTTTCATGCGTTCCGGCGGATATTGCCGCCCTACGCTGTGGCTTTTTCCTTTCAAATTCCAAAATGATAAATCACAGCCGATTTTCGGTCCGCTACCCGGAATGGAAAGTGCGGCGATATTTACATAAGCGCGCGTGCCGTTGTCGAAAACAAATTGATAACTCCACGTTTCGTTAAAGTTTTTCCCGGTGCTCGGGTGTCTGAAAAAATCCGTTTCCGATAAATTCCGTGGTTTTCCCTGCGGCGAGGTTACCTCGGCGGCAAACAGGAAAGAACAAAATAAAAGAAGGATTTTAACGAAATTCATCGCAATAAAAATAGAATTTTAACCGATGGAATTAAAATATTGACGAGGGAAACGGCATTTACTAACGTTGATTCAGCATTATATTTAACTTACTGAGGTTATATGAATATTAAATTCTTATTTGCCGCCGGTCTTTTGGCTTTTGCGAGTGCAGCGGCGCAATATTACGAAGGTGATACCAATGAAGATTACGGACAAGAGGTTCTCCAGAGTGAAGAAGCCGCTTTCGCTTCGGATTCTTCGTACGAACAGCCGGTTCCGCTTGCCACCGAGCCTGTCTCTTCCTCTTCTTCGGTGGCGTCTTCTTCTTCTTTCGAACAAGTTGCGGACATGAACCGCCTTCGCGGCCGTGCTTACAATGTTTCCGGAAACCAGGCCGCTCCGCTGACGGTAGATGACTTTCTCGCGAGCCCGCATTATTTTCACAGCAATCAATTTGTTTATCTTGAACCGACCGGAGCAAACGGACTTCTCTCCTGGGGAAAAGAAACCACAATTTTCTTGGGGTTGAATAACTCGAATGACCTCGGTTTGATCAGCGCCGGTATTGCCACTTCTTCATTCGGTATCAGTATTGATCTCGCTCTCGGTCAGTTTTCGAGAACAGTAGATGACGGAGATACGAAGACCACCACTTCTGTTACCGAAGCCGGTGATAATTGGGGTTTAAATTTCTCCATGCCTGTTGGCGGCGGTGCTTTGTCCATCAATACCGATTGGCTTACTACCGAAGAACAAGTCAGTGTTTCCGATGTGAATACGGATAATAACTGGCTTTTTGCTTTTGACGCAAATTATAGTTACCAGGCATCGGATGTGAGAGCGCTCTCTTTCCGCGGCGGTTTAAATGTGTTGCGTGTTGTAAATTCGACCGAACCGGATGGCGGTGATGTTATGGTTACTGCCGATACCCGCACCGAATTTGCCCCTTATTTTAACGTGGCGAGCATGATTCTCGCTCATGAAAGGGCGCGAGTCTTTATCGGTTCCAATAATGCTTTCGTATTCCAGCTTTATGACGGTTATGATAATGATGCCGCAAGTGTGAGTCATTATGAAATGGGTTTGTGCTTGAGTCCGAATTTCCTTGCCGAACTTGCCGTGACCAAAGATTTTATCGTGTTCGGCGAAGCGACGCATAATTTCCTTCTCTTTGGGTTAGGTTCGGAGACGGAAGAAAACAAAATATTTGATACGAAAGATACCGATTCGGCCATGCAGAGCAAAACGTATGAAACAGCGGTTTCTGTCGGCGCGCGTTTCCAAAAGGAACGTTTTGCGGTGGAAGCCATTCTTTCCGAAAGAACTTTCTCGGATACCCGTCAATGGTTCGATGGAACCAACACTTTAATTTCCCTCGGCGGATTTATCTACTTCTAGTAGAGGAGGCTTACAATGACTAAAAAATTAATCGTACTTGCTTCTATTTTAACTTCTCTTTTGTTCCTTTCCGCTTGCGGCGCGAAAGGGGGAATAGCAGGCGGCAGTGTTAATTCCGGAATTATTGAAGTTCCGGATACAGAAGAACCCGAATATAATGAAGAATAAAGATTTGTAATCTTATTTGGAATATGAAAACGCTCTCTTTTTAGAGGGCGTTTTCCGTATGTAGCGGTTTCATTTATAATATGGTTTGAGAAAATATTCGATTTTTGTTATTTTCGTATAGGTCTTGTTATCATTCGCCGAAATGTTTGGATTTTGAAATGGATTTTGTGCCGGATAAGGCAAATTTTCGCAGGAATACCAGTGGTATTTCAAGGAAATTTAACGCAATATGGCGCAACTAATTGACGGCGCTTGTCATCGCGAGGGCATTGCCCGAGGCCATCCAGATCCTGTATTGTTTTTCACCGGATCGCCACGCCATTACGTGGCTTGTAATGTCCTGCACAACCAATCGAATTACATTGATGCGCGTAATCACAAGACCTAAGCTCAAATTCTTTAAAACAACGGAGAAACTATGACATTTGAATTATTCATAAACTTTAACGGAAATTGCCGTGAAGCCGTTGAATTTTACGCAAAAGTTTTTAAGTCGGAACACAAAACGTTAATGACTTACGGCGAAGCGCCTGCAGACCCGAATCATCCGTTACCGGATTCGGACCGTGACAGAATCATGTACGGCGATGTTAAAATCGGCGACAAACTGGTGATGTTTATGGATATGCCGTCCGCTGCTCCTTGTGTCATCGGAAATAATATTAATCCGACAATAAATACCGCCGATAAAAATGAAATTGATCGTTTGTTTAACGAATTGAGCGAAGGCGGCACCGTATTTATGAAACCGCAAAAAACATTTTTCAGCAAATATTATGCAATGCTTACCGATAAATTCGGTATCACCTGGCATATACTCTCTCCGGAAGAACAGTAGAAGTGACGATGTTTCCAACAAGAAAATATAGAGATCAAGAAAATATAAAAATGTCGGCGTGTAATGAATTCGAAAGCATTAAAAAAAGAACTCAATCAAAGTGTGGTGTATAATGGTCCGTGAATGGGGCTCCATTATCAGCGAAGTTGATTTTTTAAATTAGGTATTCCTTTCAATAGAGGAATGACGGAAGATAATATAAATCTTCCTACCCTACAATCCGGAAAATGTTTGTATTCAGGAACGGTAAAACGCCGATGGTAAGCGTACCGATCATCAGTACAATAATCACTACTTTTTGCCGGAGGGTAATGGCGAGCGGCTCGGGTTCCGTTTCGGGTTCGTCTACCCAGGCGGCTTTGATTAATTGTATGTAATAATAAAGTGCAATCACATTATTGAGTACGGCAAAGAGAATCAGCGCATAGCCTTTTGCTTCGGCAGCGCTGTAAAAGAGGAAAAATTTTCCGAGAAAGCCGGCGAGAGGAGGGATTCCCGCGAGGCTGAATGCGGCAACAGCGAGGGCGACGGCGAGAACCGGACTTTGTTTGGAAAGCCCGCGGAGCGATTCGAAAGTTTCGGAACGGTTTCTGCCGATCACGCCGAAAATGAAGAATGCGAGGTAATTAGCGATGGTATAGACGACAAAGTAATAGGCAACAGCACCGCGGGCGAGTGATTCCGGGCCGATAAGCGCTATGAGAATATAACCCGCCTGTGAAATGGAACTGTAAGCCATAAAGCGGCGCAAACGGTTTTGTTTGAGCGCGCCCAGGTTTCCTACAAATAAAGTAATGGCGGCAAGCAGCGAGAGGAACGGAATCAGTTCGGAGTGAATTGCGGCAAAAGGTCCGAAAATAAGAACCATCAGGAAAATAACGGCTACGAGTTTTGAGGTGACGGATAAAACGGCGGTGGTGGGGGTCGGCGCACCGTCGTACACGTCCGGGGCCCAAGTGTAGAATGGGAATAGCGTAAGTTTAAACCCGATGCCGCAAATTAAAAAGAGAACGGAAATCCAAAGAAGAGGGGAGTGCATATTTTGCGCAACGGCATCGGCAATCAAAGAAAGTTCGAGCGTGCCTGCAAAACCATAGAGGTAACTGAGCCCGAATAATTCAAAGGCGGTAGCGACGGAACCCATCAGGATAAATTTGGTGCCGGCTTCACTGCCGTTCGGGTCGGTTTTGTTCCAGGCGGTGAGGGCATACATGGGCACAGTGGCGATTTCAAGCCCAAGGAAAAGAGTGAGAAGTTCCGTGGCCGATAACACGGCGAAACCGCCGAAAGTCGCGAACATGAGAGCCGCGATATATTCCGCCATTTGGGTGAGTTTGGATTTGTGGTCGGCACGGTGATCGAAATAATCTTTGGCAAACCAAACGCCGAGAAACGCGCCCAAGATCAGAATTTCACGCATGAGAACGCCGAAGCGATCTACTTTCCAGGTGGAAAAGAAAATATGCGGTTCGTCTCCGAGAACAAGGCGGTTCAGGAACACAAAAATCACAAGGAAACTGAGATTTGCGAAAATAAACGCGGGTTTTGAATTCCTGGTGAAAATCCGAATGGCAATCACCAAAAACGGCGTGAGGAGAAGGAGAAGGTCGGGAATTAAAAATGCGTTCACGAGTTACCTCTTTAAGTTCTCTAAAATAGGGGCGAGGCTCGAATCCAGAAAGTCGGAAACTGGCGCGGGGAAAAGTCCAAGCCCGAGGAGACAAAGGATCAGCAGGACAAGTACTGTTTTTTCGCCCGGCCCCGCATCCGTAATGGCCGCGAATCTACCGGGAAGCGCTCCGTTTAACATTCTGTTGGCTGTTTGAAGAATGTAAATCGCCGTAGTAGTGATGGAAAGAACTGCGAGTATGGTGATCAGGCGGAACACCGGCGATGTGTTTTCAAAACTTCCGATAAAAATAGTGATTTCGGCAATGAACCCGGAGAATCCCGGGAGTCCGAGCCCGGCAAAACCGGCGATCACAAAAGCGACTCCGATAAACGGAATTTGTTTCATGAGGCCGCCCATTTCCAGAATATTGCGGGTGTGAGTGCGGGAATAAATCATGCCGACAGCGGCAAAGAAAAGCGCGGTTAAAAATCCGTGGCTGAGCATTTGGAGTGCGGCGCCCCGCAAAGAAACGGGAGTCAGGGCGGCAATTCCGAGGAAAATCAACCCCAAATGAGAAATGGAACTGTAGGCGGTAATGTATTTCAGGTCTTTGTGGCGCACCGCGATAAACGCCGCGAGAACCACATTGAATATGGTGAGGTAAACCAGGTAGGGTAGGGCAAAGCGCGCGCCTTCGGGCATCAGGTAAATCGCGATCCGGAGAATTCCGTAAGTCCCCATTTTCATCATCACGCCGGCGGCGAGCATCGAAACGGCAGTGGGAGCCGCCGAGTGCCCGTCCGGCGACCAAAAGTGGAACGGAAACAGAGAGCCGGACACCGCGAAACCCATAAAGAGAATCGGGAACGCCCACATTTGGAAGGTTTCGGGAAGTTTAACTTGTGCGAGTTCCAATATATTCCAGCTGTGAATTCCGGATTCCACATGAATTCCGAAGAATACGGCAAGAATCATTGCCGAGCCGAGCGCGAGTGTCAGGGTTAGTTTTTTTCCTCCGTAATCCTTTTTCCCCGAACCCCAGCCTGCGATCATCAAATACATACAAACGGCTTCCATTTCGTAGAAAATAAAGAAGAGTACGAGATCGAAACTCATGAAAACGCCGTAAATCGAAGTCCCTAAAATTTGAATGAGCGCGAAAAATTCTTTAGAGCCTTTCCCTATATTCAGGCTCACGAGCATTCCCGTAAATACCACCACCGCCGTTAAAAGCACCATGAGCATGCTGAGGCCGTCGGCGCCGATAAAGTAATGCGCGTTGATAGCTTGGAGCCAGGGCAGTTCCGTGACAAACCGGAGAACGGAAACGGAACCTTGCACGGGAGAGGCGAGCGAAAGAAAATAAAGTTGGATCGTGAGGTAAACGGCGATTCCTAAAACCAAAAAACCGGAAAACAAATGAACATTTTTAATGAGCTTTTCTTTCTCGCGCGGGATCGGAACGCAAAGGAGCGTGGTGAGGAGCGGCAGAATCCAGATGGAGTTGTATAAAAGAGTTTCAAGCATAGCTTTCCCTTATAAAGGAAGGTTTCCGAGAAAACGCCAAAACAGGAGCCCGGCGATGAGGGTACCGAGATAAAAAGGAAGATAGCCCGTATCGGCAGCCCTTACGGCGTCTCCGGCTTTTTGAAAAACAAAAGTAGCGGCTTTTACCAGAGAACCGATAACAACGTTATCGAACCATTTGAGGAACGCGGCGATTCCGCCGAGTAAAAATTGACGCACTACAGCGTAATAAATTTCATCGAAGTAGAATTTGTGCGCTACGATTTTATAAAACCGGCTGCGGTTATCTTCATCGAGGGCTTTTGCAATCTGCGCGCGCGGGCTCACATAAAAGATACCTGCGAGAATAATGGCGGCAAGCGAAAGCGCGGTGGCGGCAAAGGGAATCCAGGGGAAATGGGCGCCGGTGTGAGGGAGTGTCACCTGAGGCGGCACGAGGTATTCGGCAAAAATATTTTTTTCAAAACCCGAAATGACCGTGAAGATAGCGAGTATTACAATCGGGAGGGTCATCAGCAAACTTTCTTTCACCGGTTTTTCAAACTGTGTGCGGGCGTTTCCGTGAAACACCAGGAAAAACATGCGGAACATGTAAAAAGCGGTGAGTGCACTCGTAAGGAGCGCGAAGGCAAAAACAACCGGGTGGCCGTTTTGAAGCGTGGCGAGGAAAATTTCTTCTTTGGAAAAGAAACCGGAAAACGGAGGAATTCCCGAAATGGAAAGACAAGCGATGAGCGCACAGACATAAGTCCAAGGCATTTTTTTACGGAGGCCGCCCATGGAACTCAGGTAATTGCTGTGTACCTGATGAATCACAGCGCCTGCCACGAGAAAGAGCATACACTTAAAGAAAGCGTGAGTGAACACATGAAAAACGGAAGCGGTGTAACCGAGAGCGCCGAGGGCGAACATCATGTAACCGATTTGACTCAGCGTAGAGTAAGCGAGAATTCGCTTAATATCGGTTTGCGTACAAGCGATCACGGCGGCAAAAAGGGCGGTCACAATGCCGAGAATGAGAATCAGCTGAAGAATGTTTTCATGGAGCATGAAAAACGGAAAAAGCCGCGCCACGAGATAAACGCCTGCAACGACCATCGTGGCGCTGTGAATGATTGACGAAACCGGAGTCGGGCCTTCCATGGCGTTCGGGAGCCAGATATGCATGGGGAACAATGCGCTTTTTCCCCAGCCGCCGATGAAAATAAAAAGCGCGCCGATAGCGAGCCCCTGGGCTTTGGAAAATTCCGCAATCCCGAGCTGAATAAAAGAATTTGAAAAATCCGCGAGAGAAAGGGAATTGATGGTCGCGAAATCAAAGGAACCCACGATATAACTGACAAGGACAATCCCGAGTAAAAAGAAACTGTCGGCAAAGCGCGTGAGAATGAATGCCTGTTTGGATGCAGAAACCGCCGAGGGTTTTTGATACCAGAAACCGATCAGGAGATAACTTGAAATACCAACGAGTTCCCAGAAGAAAAACATTTGAAATAGGTTGGTCGCCACAACAAGCCCGAGCATCGCAAACGTAAACAGGGAAAGAAACGCAAAGAACCGCCCGGAAGACGGATCGTGTTTCATGTATTCCAAGCTGTAAATATGAACGAGGGTGGAAATCACCGTCACTACGAAAAGCATCATCGCGGAAAGCGGGTCGAAAAGCATTCCCATGGAGGCGGCGAATGTTTCGGAAAACCGGAGGAACGGAAATTCCCAAAGCACTTGAGCTTGCGGGTTCGTACCGAAAGAACCGAACACCAGGATTCCCGTAAGCACTGCCGCGCCGCCGGTGAGAAGCGTGGAAACAATTCCTGCGGCGCGTGGGAACCGGTTCCCGAGAACAAGCGCGTTCACCGCAAAACCGAGGAGCGGTAAGAGTAAAATCCAGTAACTGTAACCGAGGATATTAGTCATGGAGATCCCTCAATTGATTGACATCGAGACTGTGATGCCGGCGGTACATCGTGACGATAATGGCAAGCGCAATCGCCATTTCACAGGCGGTCACGGCAATGGCGAACAAACTGAAAAGCGCGCCCGCCGTCGAATCTTTGGCCGAGAAATAAGAAAAAGCGATAAAGTTAATGTTGGCGGCGTTCAGCATAATTTCAATCGAAATCAGCATGCCGATTAAATGCCGGCGGCGGAGAAGCCCCCAAATCCCGATTGCAAAGAGAAGAAAGGCAAGAATCAAACAATTTTGTAAAGTCATTTTTCCCCCTTGTCTTTGCGCGCAATCGTAATGGAGCAAACGAGCGTGATGAGAAGTAAAATACTGACGATTTCAAACGGAATCACAAACCCGTGTTCTCCGATATTCAAAAGCCTCATGGCGATGGAGGTGAGGGAGGAACTGTTTTCGGAATGAGGTACCGCCGCCGTAAGGCCCGGTTCTTTTAACAGGAGTTTTGTCATCACCCCAAAGAACGCCACCGAAAAAACAAAAGCGATAAACATCCGCGGGGCTTTCACGGTAAATGAGGTTTCTCCGAGATGGCTTGTGAGAAGAATGGTGAATACCATAAAAATGACAACGCCGCCCGCATAAACCATCACTTGTACCATCGCGATAAATTCCGCGTGAAGCATCAAATAAAGAACGGCAGTACCGATAAAGGAAATAATCAGGAACACGGCGCTTTGCAGGACATTCTTTACGGTAACGACGAGAATCGCCGTGAGGAGAATCGCGCCTGCCACCGCATAAAAAAGAAGATCGGTAAAAAACGGATTGGAAAACATGATCAGCGCCCCTCTTTTTGATTCAGGATGAGGTCGAAATCTTTCGGGTCTGTACTGGAAAGTTCAAATTTTTGATTCATGCGGATCGCTCCGAACGGACACGATTCCACGCAAAGACTGCATAAGGTACAAGTGCCGAGCCGGTATAAGTAACGCCCGAGTACCCGTTTCCCCGCGATGTTTTTGGTGGCGAGGATATTAATGGAAGCATTCGGGCAGGCGCGTTCGCAGATTCCGCAGGCGGTGCAAACGTTTTCTCCGTTTTCATCTTCGATCAGTTCCAAAGAGCCGCGGAAACGGGAGTGCATTTTCAAGGTCTTGCGGTTTTCCGGATACTGTTCCGTGACGATTTTCCGGGGGTTGAAAAAGTAACGCAGCGTCACGGAAAGCCCTTGCAATAAACTGATAGGCCCTGTGATACAACGTTTGAAGTAGCGCGCGAGATAGGCCCGGGAGGTCGTTTTTTTAGCCATTAGAGTATCCATCCGAATGAAATGAATACCGCTCCGGCGGCGATCAAAAGCAGATTTACGGGAAGCAAAAACTTCCATTCGAGATCCATCAGCTGATCGATACGGGGGCGTACAAAAGTCCAGCGAATCATCATATAAACCCAAATCATAAAGAACACTTTGAGAGCAAACCAAATAAACCCGGGCACGAGCGAGAAAGCGCTGTCAATGACGGGGATTCCGATCAGCGGCGGCAGGTAACCGCCGAGGAAACAAACGACGGCGAGCGCCGAGGTGGTAACGAGATTGATGTATTCGGCGAGATAAAACATGGCGAATGCGGTGCCGTTATATTCGGTATGGTAACCGCCGGTAAGTTCCTGTTCCGCTTCGGCAATATCGAAAGGCGCGCGGTTCAGTTCCGCTGTAGAAGAAACCAAAAACATAATGAACGCGAGGAATCCGATTACCGGAACTTTGAAAATCCACCAGTCGAGAATGTTCCCCGCCTGGCTCGCGGTGACTTCCTGAAGGCTTGCCGAACCCGACATCATCACGATAAATAAGAGAAGCAAGGCGAAGGAAATTTCGTAACTGATCATTTGCGCGCCGCCCCGCAGTGCGCCGAGAAGCGAGTATTTGTTGTTAGAGGCCCAGCCGCCGAGTAAAATGCCGAGAATCCCGAAACCGTTGACCGCAATAATCAAAGGAATCGCTACGGGGGATTCCATTACCTGTAAATTATAATCGAACGGAATCATGCAAAGGCAGAGGAAGGGGCTTGTGAGGATAATCATCGGCGCGAGATAGAATATGAATTTGTCCGCGCCGCCGGGAGCGTAAACTTCTTTGAATAAAAGTTTCAGCGTATCCGCTACGGTTTGAAAGGTACCGTGAAAACCAAGGCGCATGGGTCCGAGCCGGCATTGAACATGGGCGCAGACTTTGCGTTCCATATAGACAAGCACAATCGCCGAGCCGAACGCCACCGCGCAAATTCCGATAATGGCGATAACGGCGTTAATAGCAAACGCAAGTTCCGGGTAAGGAACGACCGAGCGTATCAAATTGCCGAGAGGGTGAGGAATAGAGGGAATCATGATTACCTGTCGATTTCCGGAATGACCGGGTCAATAGTCGAAATAATCGCTACAATGTCGGAAACTTTATGCCCTTGCACCATGGTGTTGAGGGCGGCGAGGTTTGCAAAACTCGGGCTGCGCGTATGAATACGGTAAGGCTTATCGGAACCGGTGGCGACCACATAAGTGCCGTAAATTCCTTTGGCGTTTTCGATCGCGCTGTAATAACTTCCCGGGGTGAGTTTCAGGTTCGGCGTTTCTTTAGCGCGCCAAGCGCCGCCGGGGAATGCGGCAATGCACTGTTTCAGAATTTTGATGGATTCATGGATTTCGGCAATGCGAACCAGATAGCGGTCGTAATTGTCGCCGGTTTTCCCCACGGGAATTTCAAAATCAAAACGGTCGTAAATGCCGTAAGGGTCGTTTTTCCGGACATCATATTTCACGCCGGAAGCGCGCAGTACGGGGCCGGAACAGCCGAAAGCGATCGCGTCTTCTTTGCTGAGAATACCGATACCTTTGTTACGGTCGAGCACCACAATATTTTTGGAGAGCAGGCGCTCGTAATCGGCGAGAGTCGGTTCCAAATGCTTGAGGAATGCCTTGAGCCTTTCGACAAAGTTTTCCGGAACGTCTTTAGTGGAACCGCCGGGGCGGAAATAATTGGTGGTAAGCCGCGAACCCGTCACTTCTTCGATAATATCATGCGCCATATCGCGTTCTTTAAAACCGTAAATCAGGGGAGTTTGTCCGCCGAGGTCGCCGCCGAAACAGGCGTAAAAAACAAGATGCGATGCAATGCGGCTCAGTTCGGAAAGCATCACGCGAATGTATTCTCCGCGTTCGGGCACGCCGATCCCAAGCCCTTTCTCGAGAGCAAGGCAAACGCCGAGATTGTTTTGAATGGAGACCAAATAATCCTGACGGTCGCTCATCATGATATATTGGAGGTAACTCATGGATTCCGCTTGCTTTTCCATACCGCGATGGATATAGCCGAAATGCGGAACCACTTCGAGAATATTTTCTCCGTCGAGGCGCAGCGTGAGGCGCATGGCGCCGTGAGTACTCGGGTGCTGCGGCCCCATGTTCACGAAAAATTCTTCGGAATTTTCCTGATGCGTAAGGCGACTGAAGCCGGGAGGAAGCGCGCGGATCATACGGGCCTCCGTATGATATTCGAGTGGGTAAAATTCTTGCGGAGCGGATAACCGTCAAATGTTTTATCCAGGAAAATGCGGCGCAGGTCCGGATGATTCTCAAAACCGATTCCGAACATATCGAATACTTCGCGCTCTTTCCAGTTTGCCGCCGGGTAAAGTGAAACGAGGCTCGGCGCGTGAGCGAGCAACTCGTTTACGTCGCCCGGGTTTTCCGGAGTTTCTTTATCCAAATGCAGATGAATGAAAATTTGATGCTCTTTTTCGGTACTCAGTAACTGGACAATCACATCAAAATGATCTTCAAAGTCCACCGCGGTAATGTCAATCAGATAATCGAGAGCGGTTCTCCGGTCTTCTTTTAAAAAGCGGATCAGTTCCATGTAATGTTTTTTCGGCACGCATAAATCAATAGGTGCATCCGTAGGAATCGCAGCGAGGTTTTCGGGAGTTTCTTCCCGAATATTACGGAGAGTGACTGCCGGGATTTTTTCGCGGGCGATGCGTAGGACTTCTTCCACGGAAAGCCCGCGGCGCGCTCCGGCTTCGCGAGGAACCGCCGGAAAGGCTTCTTTCTGTACGCGGACGGCTTTAAATGGAGATTTATAATCGGGATTTTCTTCTTTAAACTTGGCGCGCGCTTCCGCCATTTCTTCATCTTTAATTTTTTCGAGAGCTTCCCATGCTTTTCGCGCCTCGCTGAACGCATCTCCGTCAGGTTCGTTTGGGTTCGCATCGCCTTCCTGCCAAGGGTTGCGGAAAGATTCTTTTAAAATCTTATCGCGGAGCGCCAAAAGTCCGTGAAAAAGAGCTTCGGGGCGCGGCGGGCAGCCGGGAACAAACACATCCACCGGCATAATGCGGCCGGCGCCTCTCACCACCGCGTAATTGTCATACACAAAGGGACCGCCGGAAATTGTGCAGGAACCCATCGCGATCGAATATTTCGGTCCGGGAATTTGTTCCCAAAGCATTTGAATCGCCGGAGCCATCCGCTCGGTGATGGTACCCGCGAGAATAAACAAATCCGCCTGCCGCGGCGAAGCGCGGAACACTTCGGAACCGAAACGCGCAATATCGTAACGCGCCATGGACGCCGACATCATTTCGATCGCGCAGCAGCTTGTGCCGTAGGTGAGGGGCCAAAGGGAATTAGCGCGCGCCCAATTCACCACATAGTCAATCATATTCACGAGCGTTTTTCCGCCGGGAATCGGATCTAAAATTCCAGGAACCGCATTGATTATTCCCATTTCAAAATTCCTTTTCTCCAGGCATAAGCGAGCCCGGACGCGAGTATCAGTACAAAAACCGCGATATCAATAAACACGATTACCGGGGAAAGAATCGTATCTCCCGCCATAATTTGTTTGAAATTTGCGAGTATCGGAAAAAGAAAAAGCGCTTCCACGTCAAAAATGAGAAACAGAAGCGCAAAAACATAGTAGCCGATTTTGAATTGAATCCTCGCATTACCGAAGGTTTTCATACCGCATTCGTAAGGCAGGTATTTATTTTTCCCGTCTTTCGATTTAAACCCGAGCAACTTTCCGATAATAATCGCCGCTCCCGCGATCACCGCTCCTAAAAAGAGAAAAACAATTAAGATAAGATACTCCGACATAATCATCCTTAATAGTAGCGTTGAAGTTCCTGAATAGTGCCGAAAAGGGAATTCCCGGTATCGAATCGCGCGAGAATGTGATCGTAAACCGCTTTAAAATCGTTCGAAACCGATAAACTCGGCTGCTCCATACTGTGTTTAATTTCCGCAATAAAGCCGTGCGGGTTAGCGCCTTCTTCAACGACCGGGTTCATGGAAGTATTCCATTCGATCAGTTTCTTATCGGTTTCAATACGGCTTAAAATATAAAGGCATGTGGCTTTAAGTTCTTTCAAAAAATAAGTAATGAGGATTTCTTCCTGAAGAATTCCCCAGCGTTTGTCTTTTCCGAAAACCTTAATGTTTTCATCTTTGCCGAAAAAGACGGCGGCTTCGGCATACTCCAAACAGGAGTCCAGAGATTGCATACAACGTTTGATTTCCGTTTCAAGGTTTGTGAGCCATGTTTCGGAACCTTCGTGCTGAGTAAGCGCTTCGAGCCCCCGGAAAGCGTAATAAACTTCTTCATAAAAACGGTTCCGCATACGGCAATGAAAAGCGCGGTTACGAATAGCTTGACTTGTTTGCGGAACCGAAGTATTCATGATTTTACCACCCTTCGTACACCGCTGATGTTTTGAATTTTTTCCATCAGCTGCAGCACCTGTTCTTTCCGGAACGCTTTAAGAACAAGGCGGATTCTGCCGGAATACTTGCCGGAGGTTACGCTCATTCTGTCGAGAGTCATGTTTGTGGAATTCAAAGCGGAGAGAATGTCGAGCGTGATCCCGTTGCGGTTATCGGTATCGATTTTCAAATGAAGCGCAAAGGATTGAGACGAATTCTTATTCCATTCGACCGCGATCAAGCGCTCTTTCGGATAATCTTTAATGTGTTCGCATTTCACATGGTGCACTTCAATACCGCGTTTCGGCACCAGGATACCGACAATCGGGTCTCCGGGAATCGGAGAACAGCATGTCGCGTAATGAATTAAAAAGTTTTGATCGTTACCCACTTCCACCGGGAGATCCGTTTTTCCGTCGCTTGGGTTTTGAGTCAGGAACCGGAAAGGAGAATCCGTCATCACGCGTTCGAAATTTTCTTTGCTCGCAAACGGCTGCAGGAACTCGTGCAGCGCGGAAATCGGCATTTCGCCTTGCCCGAGCCGCTCATAAAACATGTGAAGGTTCGGCACTTTAAAATGTTCGATAATCGCCTTCGCCTCGGGGTAACGGTTTTCCGGAATTCTCAGCAAACGAAGATCGCGTTCCCAAATTTCTTTCCCGAGAATCTGTGCCTGTCTCAGCATGCTGGAGCGCATCCAGCGGCGGAGTTCTTGCTTTGCTTTCTCCGATTTCACGATTTCGAGCCAGTCGGGGCTTGGAATTTGATCCGGGCTTTTGAGAATCTGCACGGTGACGCCGTTTGCGAGTTCTTTATCGATCCCGAACGCTTCGTTATTGATTTTCGCGCCGATACAGTGAAACCCGAGATTTGTGTGAATGGCAAAAGCAAAATCGAGAACCGTAGCTCCCAAAGGAAGCTCAATGGAATCTCCTTTCGGAGTGAAAACGGTAATGCTTTCGTGTTTCAAATCGGTATTTAAGAATTCAAGAAACTCTGCGGAATCCGAAATTTCGGACTGGAGTTTCGCCATTTGGTTGAGCCATTCCAGTTCTTCGCCGCTGCGCTGTGTTTCGAGTTTGTAAGCCCAGTGCGCTGCAAAACCTTTCTCTGCCGTTAAATCCATATCTTTGGTGCGGATCTGCACTTCCACCACACGGTTCTCATTACCGATGACCGTAGTGTGAATACTTTGGTAAAGATTCGGTTTCGGAGTCGCGATATAATCTTTAAACCGGCTTTGGAGCGGCGCCCACAAGTTATGAATGTAACCGAGCGCGAGATAACATTCCGAAACGGTTTCCACAATAATCCGTACGGCAAAAATATCGAAAATATCGCTCACATCGCATTTGCGCCGCTGGGTCTTGTTGTAAATGCTGTAAATATTTTTTGTGCGCCCCTGAATAGTGCAGTCGAAATCTTCGAGGAACATTTTAATGCGGATCGGCTCAATGACTTTCGAGTTGATAAAGCTTTCCCGTTCTTCTTTACTTTCAATCAGGTAAGACACGATTTTTTGGTATTCGTCGGGATTCGTGTATTTAAACGAAAGATCTTCGAGCTCCGATTTAATGCGGTAAAGCCCAAAGCGGTGAGTCAGCGGAACATAAATATCGAGAGTTTCCTGCGCGATCAGTTTCCGTTTTTCCGGCTTCATGTAATTCAGGGTGCGCATATTGTGAAGCCTGTCCGCGATCTTAATCATGATCACTTGCGGATTTTCCGCCATGGCCGCAATGAGTTTCCGGTATGTTTCCGCTTTCTGATAGGTTTTATTGGAACGCGCCTGCGCCGCCGATATTTTCGTAACCGCGTCCACCATGAACGCTGTCTCTTTGCCGAACAGGGTCTCAAGTTCCTCGAGAGAATATTCGGTGTCTTCCACCACATCATGAAGGAGGCCGGCAAGCACCGCCGGTGTATCCAGTTTAAAATCAGCGAGAATTTTGGCCACCTCAAAAGGGTGTTCCATGTATGGCATACCGCTCTTCCGAAGCTGACCTTTATGTGCTTTGGCGATAAAAGCCACCGCCGATTCCAAGAGCGGACGGTCGAGCGCCGGATTTTTATGAATCAAAACATCAATCGTATGTTCCTGATTCGATGGTAAACTTACCTTCTCCATACAACCCTAAATCTACGAAAAAACTAAAAAAACGGCAATTTTTATTTAAGAATGTCCGGGTCCGAACAGCACGGCGAGTAAAACGGCAACATAATGGCAAATCGCCCCCGTAAGAACAAAAACATGCCAGATAATGTGATGAAAAAGAAATCGCTTACTCATGTAAAAAATCACTCCGAGCGAATAAAGCCCGCCGCCGATCACGATCATAATCAGCACGCTGGCCGGAAGCGCTGTAAAAAACGTCTTGCCGCCCACGAGCAAGAGCCAGCCCATAGCGACATAAATCAAAGTACTGAGCAGCTTAAAACGCCCGGCAAAAAACACCTTGAAAAAAATACCGATAAAAGTGAGCGCCCAAAGAATGGAAAGCAAAGTGATACCGAACCCGTTCAGGAGATAAATAAGGATAAACGGGGTATAAGTACCGGCGATCAAAAAGTAAATTGAAATGTGATCGCATACTTTCAGCATGCGTTTCGCAATCGGGTTCTGAACCGCATGATAAAGCGTGCTGAAGGTAAAAAGCATAATAAAACAGAACGCGTAAACCCCGGCGGCGATAATCGCTTTCACATTTTCGGCGCTCGCGGAAATCGCGGTGACCACCGGGATGCTCGCGATACCGAAAATAACTCCGAAACCATGGGTGAGGGCATTGGCGAGTTCCACGCGGAGTTCGGTATCCGGAGAAATCGGGCGGGGCGAAGATGTATTTTGCATAAAAGTATCCTTTGGGAGGAATATATAAAAGAAATTTGTTTTAAGTTCTTTAGAAATGAAAGTTTTGAAAATGTTCCTTTAATTCGGTTCCCGCGCTTATCACCGCAAGACTTAAAAAACACGAAAAATATTTGAAGGGGGCGTGCCCCCCTCGCTTCAGCCGGCGAGCACCGCAGAACCTTCACCGGCTTCCTTTGGTCGCCGGGTTCTGCGCGCCGTCTTCCGCTACCCCCACAAGGCATGATCTTCGGGTATGGAAAACGGGGACATGGGATAAGGGATGCGGGACCAGGTAGCGGTGCCGATTCGGAACGTTTTACATGTAAGTGTGAACATATGACTGTGTTATGCAACGCTCTCTTTTTGTCATGCTGAATTTATTTTACACACCGATTAGTTCGCGCTTGTATATGCCGGAATAGGTATCACCGCACTTTTGGAAAGTTTTACCATGTCAGAACGTACTTAATTGATGCGGTAAAACAACGTCAATACGCTTGCGTTTTATATTGGAAGAATTTGAGTTACATTTTCACATGAGCGCGGTTCTCAATACTTTTTTCAAAACCTTTAGGCTGGAAGCCGCTCCAATTTGTCCCGAAGCGTTGGAGCCGTGCGAACATTGCGTGAGGCAGGCGGAGGGTGCGCGCTGGCGCGCAGTGCGCAGCACCGACCGGAGGGTAGCCCGGAGACACGCCGACCCGGCGCATTATGGCGGATGTTTCTTTGGATCCCGGCTCGGAGACCGGGATGACATTGGGTTGTGCTTGTCCGGGATAAATTGATGATGACGGTGATGGCGCCGGGGCACGCCCTTTTCTTTTGAAAACTTCGCGGGTGTTACCCTTTGGCGGTGGGAGCTTGTCTCGCGCTC
>JAISUZ010000094.1 GCA_031271785.1 Fibrobacter sp.
GCTGGAAGCCGCTCCGGTTTGCCCCGAAGCGTTGGAACCGTGCGAACATTGCGTGAGGCAGGCGGAGGGTGCGCGCGAAGCGCGCAGTGCGCAGCACCGACCGGAGGGTAGCCCGGAGATACGCCGACCCGGCGGGTGGATGTTTCTTTGGATCCCGGCTCGGAGACCGGGATGGCTGTGGTGGCGCCGGGGCACGCCATTCCAAACAAAGTAAATTAAAAGTTTTTACCTTTGAGAGATGGATACGAATCAAATTACGGAAAGATTTAATCAGATCGCGAAGAAGTACGATGAACAGCGGAGATTGTTTATCCCTTGTTTCGACGATTATTACGGTTTCGGCGTTTCGTTTGTGAAGAGCGTTAAGAAAGAGGCGCGGCGAATTCTCGACTTGGGCGCGGGTACAGGGTTACTGACAAAGTATTTATTTGATCTGTATCCGGATGCGGATTACACTTTGGCGGATGTTTCCGAAAAAATGCTCGAGGTTTCGCGGGAACGTTTTGCGGGGCTTTCGCATTTTGATTTTTTAATTCTCGATTATTCCAAGGAGCTGCCCGAAGGCCGGTTTGATTTGATCGTATCGGCTTTGTCGATTCACCATCTCGAAGATGAAGATAAATTATCATTATATGCGAATATTTATGATAAGTTAACGGACGGCGGTTATTTTCTGAACTTGGATCAGTTTAACGCGTCTTCACCCGCGATGAATGAACTCTATAACAATTTTTGGTACGAGTCTATTGAAGCGAGCGGCATTTCGCCGGAGGCGAAGGCTTCATGGCTTCAAAGAAAAACGCTGGACCGGGAAAATACGATTGACGAGAGTAAATCGCTGCTTGCAAAAGCCGGTTTTAAAAACGTCGAGTGTATTTACAATTATCTCAAATTCGGCGTTCTTTTGGCGATAAAGTAAGGTGCCGTTTTTATTAAATCAATCCCCGGAACGCGCGGAATGTTTCGAGAACTTTCGCAACCAGTTTGTTTGCATCACCGACACCGAGTTCTATAATAGCTTGCAGAGGCGAGCTCCCTAAATAGCGCATGGGATAAGGCGAGAGCGCAAGAATTTCCGCAAGTTTTCTCGGGTCGGGAGGCGGCGTTTCCGTGAAGGTGACGGCGAGGATTCCTTTGCGCTGCTGCAACCCCTGTATGCGCAGGCGCCCGGCGATCATGCCGATTTCGGTGACGGTGAGTAAGTGTTCGGCGGCTTCCGGGATGGGACCGAAACGGTCGCGCAGTTCTTCCCGGATGCTTTCGATTTCCTCTTGTGAATTCAAACGCGCGATGCGCTGATATACGGAGATGCGGCTGAGTCCGTCTTCGATCCAGTCTTCGGGCAGATAAGCGTCGATCCCGAGTTCAATGCGGGGTTCGATCGGTTTTTCCGATGAGATACCGCGAATGGCTTCCACCGCTTCGCGCACGAGGCGCACATAAGTTTCGAATCCGATTTCCGCAATGAATCCGTGTTGTTCGGCGCCGAGCAAATTTCCCGCTCCGCGAATTTCAAGATCGCGCATGGCAAGTTGATAGCCGCTCCCGAGATCGGTGAATTGGGCGAGCGCTTGCAAGCGTTTGGAGGAATCGGCGGAGATTTCCCGTTTTTCCGGGGTGACAAGGTAGGCGTAGGCGAGTACATGCGAGCGTCCGACACGGCCTCGCATTTGGTAAAGCTGGCTGATTCCGAAGTGATGCGCGTTCATAATGATGATAGTGTTCGCCCGCGGGACGTCAATACCCGATTCGATGATGCTTGTGCTTACGAGGACATCGAATTCTCCGGCGAGAAACGCGTTCATGGTACGTTCGAGTTCGCGGTCTTCCATTTGCCCGTGAGCGACGGCGACGCGTGCTTCCGGCGTGAAATTTTCCACTTCCATGGCGAGATTTTCAATACCCTGAACGCGATCCGTGACGACAAAGACTTGCCCGCCGCGGACTAATTCGTCTTTCACGGCTTGAGCGAGTATGGTGTCGTCGCGGCGGAGGAGTTTCGTTTCTACAGGCAGGCGATTGACCGGTGGCGTGTTAATCAGAGAAATGTCGCGTACGCCCGCGAGGCTTAAATGGAGCGAGCGCGGGATCGGCGTGGCGCTCATGGAGAGCGTATCGACCGTGAGGCGCATTTCCCGGAGCTTTTCCTTTTGTTTGACGCCGAATTTTTGTTCTTCGTCGATAATCAGGAGACCTAAATCTTTGAAATGATTTTTATCGCTGATGAGGGAATGGGTCCCTATCACAATATCGATTTTTCCTTCGGAAAGTTCTTTGAAGACTTCTTTTTTCTCCACGGCCGTGCGGTAACGGTTTACGAGCGCGATGTTTACCGGGAAAGCGGCAAAGCGTTCCTGAAATGTTTCGTAATGCTGCGCGGCCAAAATCGTGGTAGGCACGAGTATCGCCACTTGTTTTTTGGCGAGAACGCATTTGAACGCGGCGCGCATGGCAACTTCCGTTTTTCCGAAACCGACATCGCCGCATACCAGGCGATCCATAGGCTTGGGCGTTTGCATGTCCGTTTTAATTTCGGCGATGGCGCGAATTTGATCCGGAGTGGGTTCATATTCGAAGGCGGCTTCAAATTCTTCCTGCAGTTTGGAATCCGGCGGAAACGCGAAGCCTTCGATGATTTCCCGTTTGGCATAAAGTTCCACAAGTTCTCTTGCGATTTGAATGACGCGTTTCTTGACGCGGCTTTTAACGTTTTCCCAAATCTTGCTGCCGAGTTTGTTGAGAGCGGGCGTGTGTTCTTCCGAATTTTGAAGCCGCTCGATTTTTTGAAGGTCGGAGACCGGAAATTTGAGGCGGTCGCCGCCGGCATATTCGAGAAGCGCGCAATCTACGATACCGCCGTTGACTTCGACGCGCACAAGCCCGAGATAGCGCCCGACGCCGTGATCTTCATGAACGACATAATCGCCGCGGGAAAGGCTTTCGATAAGAAGCGCAGAAGCAACCGAGCCGGAAACACCTTTTTTCCGGCCGCGCCGCGAATGCCGGTTAAAGATGCGCGCTTCGCTTAAAAAGGCGATTCCTTCTTCAGGGAGCCAAAAGCCTTCGATTAAATTGCCGATGAGAATTTCTTCGAGAGGGACGTCTTCAAAGAAATGCCGCAACCGCTGCGCGGTGCCGAGGGTGGACGCCACAAGATAAACGCGACCGCCCTCATTTACAAATTCTTCGACTTCCTGCACGACAGCCTGCGTTCCCGAGCCGGTGAGCGCCTGAGGGCGGGATACCAGATTCCGGGCGCGCGGGACTTCCGTTACGGCTTGCGTGAGGTTTAATACGGGTACGCCCGAGAATCGCGGGGAAAGTTCGCTAAAGTTCCACCAGATTTTCTCCGGCGGAACCAAAATGCCCCATTCTTTTGCAGTGAGGAATGCGGTATCGCATAAGCTGCGGTAGCGGGAGGCGTATTCGGAAAGCGCGGCCAGTTCTTCAAAGACGAGGTTCGCGTTCGGGAGGTAATCTAAAAGCGATGCCGATAAATCTTCAAACTCGCTGCGGCACCACCAAAGCAAATCCGGATCCTGTACCGGATAATTTTCTTTTTCCGATAAGGTGGGCGTGAATTCTCCCATGGGATAAATTTCCACGCTTTGATGTTTTTCTATGGAGCGCTGGGAGAAAATATCGAAGGCCCGGATAGATTCGATTTCATCGCCGAAAAATTCAATGCGCAGCGGATGCGGATAAAGGAACGAGTTTATATCGAGAATACAACCGCGAAGAGAAAATTCGCCGACGGCGCCCACTACCGGTTCTTCGGCGTAACCCATGTCGAGAAGCGTTTTCCGCAAATAAGCCGGTTCGTAAATATCACCTACCTGAAACCGGCGTACTTTCCGGGCGAGGGTTTCCGGCGGCGGCAGCCGCATCAGAAGCGAGTCCACGGGAGTGACCACCACGAGCGGCATATTTCCCGAGACCTTTTGAAAAAAAGAAAGCCTTTCCTCGATCACGCCGTCAAACGGGCGTTTTCGTTCGTAAGGCTTGAGCCCAAGCGAGGGAAAGAAACAAACCGAGTCTTCGCCGATCATACTTTCCAGATTCTCGACCCAAAGTTCGCCCTGGCGGTAATCTTTCACTACCACCAAAGTGTGACGCGGATTTTTAAGAAACCGGCTCGCGACCGTCATCGCAGCAGCGGAGAGAGGGACTCCGCTTAAATAAAAAGTTCCTGCAGGCTGGAAATCCCACGCGCTTAAGGATTCCAGTGTGTTTTCGGCTAAAAATTCGGATAAACTTTTCATACATCCTCATTATAAACGAAAAAAAGCAGGCTCCTAAGAACCTGCTTTTCTGAGCTAAGAAGGATTCGAACCTTCGACCCACGCCTTAAAAGGGCGTTGCTCTACCAGCTGAGCTATTAGCCCGGGACGACAAATGTAATAAGAGTTTTAGTTTTTGTAAATTGTTACCCATGCTTTTTTTTAAAACTTTTCGACTTTTTCTCATTTTTATCCTCCTTCCGGGAAGTTTTTGTTTCGCTTTTTTCAAAAAAGGGGATGCCGGGCAAGAAGTTTTCTCTTTTATATCTTCTTTTCAAAGCCCCCGTAACGCCGCTTTGGAACGTTCGAATGCCGCGCTTCCTTCTTCCGATCCGGGTATTATTTTCCTGAACCCCGCCGGTTTTTGGGGTAACGGGAAAAATAATCAGGTGGCGTTTCACTGGCAAACCGGAGAATTTGCCGAGAATCAGGGGGCGCTCACTTACGCGCGTTCGCTTTCGCGCATGAAGTTTCTTTTTTCTTACGGCTGGATTCGCGAGGGCGGTATTGAAGGCTACGATGAATTCGGAGAACCGACGGGAGAGACTCACGAGCCGGCCAGTCATCTTTTCGCGACCACATTTTCATTCCCGCTCACCTATTTCAGTTTCGGTTCGACGATTAAGTTTGCAACCGACAAACTTTCGGGGAAAGCCGGAGATCAAACCGCGATGGCTCTCGCTTTTGACTGGGGTGTTTCTTACCAGCCTGCAACACCGCGGTTCGGATTTGCCCTGACGGCCAGAGATTTCGGTTCCATGATCCGCGATTATGTGGACGACGGCGGCGAGGATAATTATGCGATGGGACAGACATTTGCGCTTTCGGCATTTTTCAGACCGGCAGTACTTCCCCGGCTGACGATTCTCGGAGAAACTACGTTCCCGCGTTATTCGGAGCCCGCCCTTCTTTTAGGCGGCGAATATATTTTCGGAAGAGCCTTTTTTGCCCGCGTGGGTTTTACGAGAACATGGCTTGATTTGAGCCGCGATGTTAAAGAATTATTTACTTCGGAGTCACGCCCGAACGAATCGAACGAGGCTCGTTTTTTGAGCGCGGGGCTCGGGTATGAACATCCGCTGTTTGCCCTTGATTACGCATTTTCTTACCTGACTCAGGGGCTCGGTATGGAGCACCGGATCGGATTGCGTTTCGGATTTTAGTTTACATGAAACCGCAATTTTCCGTAATCGTTTATCCGAAACTTCCGGAGCCGGTTCTCGTGGAAGATAAAGCGCTGGAATGGTTTGACGGCGGGGACTTAAACGGAGCGCTTAGCCGGTGCGAAGGAGAATGGGTGATTATCGCTCACGAGTCCTGTATTTTTTCGCGGGATTTATTGCACCGGACGGCGGCATTGATTGACGAGTTTCGCCATGCGGATGCTTTTGCGCCTTGGGCGGAACATAATGGAGCGGTAATTGCTTCGAGTGCGGTTTTGAACCTCCCGTACGGGATTTCTTTTGAAAAAGATTTTCATGCCGGAGAGTTTACGCCCATGCGTTATGCAGCGGGAACGTCTCCTTTGTTTTCCGTTATTTCGAGACGCATTCTCCAACGAACGGGTAGTTTCGATCCGCTTTTAAAAACCGGAATTCGCTTTCTGGATTTCGGACTTCGTTTGTATCATGCGGGCGGCATTATTTTTTCCGCGCCTCCCCTGCGGGTTCAAGTAAAAGAAATGCTCCCGGCGGCGGAAACCGATCTTCTAGAAAAAGAACTCGCTTATACTTTGCTGAAAAACCTCGACGGAAAAAATGCGTTTCCGTATTTACGAAAGCATCTTCACACACTCCCGTTTTTATTGAAGAACTTCCGGAGTTTACGCCGCAAACAACGGAACGCGACTTCGCTTTCCAAAATGAATGCGGAACTTTTAAAGCAGATTGGTTTGGGATGAGAAAGGAAAGTGCGGTCTCAATGGTTTGTGCATCTATCAAGTTCGGTCGGTTATGTAAGATTTTCAAGTGCGCGCCGCCGATTGGTCGCACATTAAATTAACTCGATCGGATTGGAATATTTTAAAGGGGAAAGCCTTCCCCTCGCAGCTACTGCGTGCGCCGCTACCCCTTCTAAGAGCATACTGACTTTGCGCCCTTTTCATGCCCGAGGAACTCAAAAGCGTGAGGCAGGCGGAGGGCGGCTGGTGCGGTGCCGGATATTTCGGTTCTTCGGGTATGGAACTTTCGGGAAAAGGGATACGGGACAGGTATCCCTAATTTGTCATGCCGGGGTTCTGAAATATCCGGCACCGACCGGAGGGTAGCCCGGAGAACAGCCGACCCGGCGATGAATCCTGATGTTGAAAACGTCATGCTGGACCTGGTTCAGCATCCATGCTTTTTTGGACCCCGGATCATCCTGATTCTGAAGTGACGGTGACGGCGCCGGGGCACGCCATTAACCGCCGATTTTGTCTTCAGAGTGACAATGTAACGATATGGTACCCAAAAGAAATAAATAAATGTATTTTAGGTTTCAAGTTTTTATGAGTCCGGAAATTTTGCAGGGCTGTTTCCGGTGCCGATTTTGATCAAGCCCGGTGATGACAGGTATAAAAAGGATGATTTCGATATGGTCAAGAAAGTGCTAATCACAGGAGCCGATGGGTTTATCGGTCAGCATCTGGTCAGGAAACTGGTGGATAACGGATGTTCTGTGCGCACGCTGTCCCGCGAAGATTCTCCGCTTTACTTTTTTAATCCAAATGAAACGGATCGAAAAAAAGGTGATATCCTCGACCGTAATACGGTTGCGGAGGCAGTTAAAGATGTTGATACGGTGTTTCATTTGGCAGCTATTGCAAGAAACGATTTGAGTAAAACATGGGACGATTTTTACGCGGTGAATGTATTAGGTACTCAAAATATCCTCGAAGCGGCAAAGAACGCCGGCGTTAAAAAGTTTGTTTTTATCAGTACCGTGGAAGCCGCCGGTTTTGGAGACGGAAAATCACCCCGTAAAGAATCCGACAAGCCGCACCCCGATAATAATTACGGTAAAAGCAAACTGCAAGCCGAGTCGGAGGTTTTATCGTATCACCCGCAAATGAATTGCACGGTGTTAAGACTTCCTATGATTTACGGTCCCGGTACGTTCCTCATTGCACCTAAACTTTTCGGTATGGTACGTAAAGGTATTTATCCAATGATCGGTAACGGTAAATCAAAGATGGAATTCTGTTATGTTGATAATGCGGTAAGCGCGATGATACTCGCCGGAGAAAAGAAAGAAGCGGCCGGAGAAATTTTTTACGTTTCGGATGAAAGATCGTACACGATTAAAGAAGTGGTGTCAACCATAGCTCAAAGCATGAATAAAAAAGTGATATTCATTCACATTCCGGTATTTGCCGCCAATTTTATCGGATGGTGCTGGGAAGTTATCGCTAAAATTTTCCCTTTTCCGCCGATTGTTTCAAAGTTTTCCAAGAAACCGTTTTTTTCTAGAGAAACCGTTTACTGGACTACCAAAGACGTGAATATCGTTTCTATCGAAAAAATTAAAGACCGGCTCGGATATATGCCTCAAGTGAATATTAAAGACGGGACACGCCGAACCGCGGAATGGCTGAACCAAAAATTATTTTATAAATCAAAGCAGTAATAAAAATATGATACCTAAAATAATACATTACTGTTGGTTAAGCGGAAATCCTTATCCGGAGCTGATTAAAAAATGTATAGATTCTTGGAAAAATATTTTACCGGACTACCAAATTATTTTATGGGATACCAATCGGATTGATATTAATTCCAATCTATGGTTAAAACAAGCCTGTGAAAAAAAGAAGTATGCCTTTGCCTCCGACTATGTCAGGTTTTATGCATTATACAACTATGGCGGAATTTATCTGGACGCCGATGTTGAGGTGATAAAATCATTTAATGAACTTATTCATCAAAAGTATTTTTTAGGGAAAGAAATTACCGGAGATATTGAAGCGGCGGTTATGGGAGCGGAGAAAGGTCTTCACTGGGTAAATGAGGGATTAAATTATTATAAAGAAAGACCATTCATTAAGGAAAACGGATTATTTGATAAAACTCCAGTTCCGCTAATTGTTTCTCAAATTGCAGAAAAATACAATCTGGATATTTTTCCGTGTGATTTCTTTTCAGCTAATAATTATCAAACGGGAAAAAAACTGCGGTCGGAAAATACATTTTGTATTCATCACTTTGAAGGAAAATGGTTCAAAAAAGATTTTAAATACAAAATGAAAATGAACATACACCGTTTTCTTTATTTTTTCTTAGGTGTAAAAGGACACAACGCTCTAACTCAAATGATTCGACAAATCATAGGAAAAGGATTACGATCTAAATGAGTATCCCTAAAATCATACACTATTGCTGGCTAAGCGGCAATGAAATGCCGGAAAATATAGTTGAATGCATTGATAGTTGGAAAGAAAAAATGCCGGAATATGAGCTTGTTTTATGGAATAAAAATAAGTTTGATATTACATCTGTGCCATTTGTAGAAGAAGCCTGCAAAGCTAAAAAATGGGCTTTTGCCGCTGATTATATTAGAATGTATGCAATATATACGGAAGGCGGTATCTACCTTGATACCGATGTTTATGTGAAAAAAAGTTTTAATGATTTTCTGGACAACGGCTTTTTCACAGCGGTTGAATACCATGAGAAACAAGCCAAAAATGGGATTCATTTACTCAACGAAGACGGTTCTTTGAAAGATAAAAATAACGATGAAATACTTACGAACGGCATACAATTACAGGCGGCGGTAATGGGCGGAGTAAAAGGGCATCCGTTTTTGAAATCCTGCATGGATTGGTATCACAATAAGCATTTTATCTTGGAAGACGGAAGCTATTTCGACAAGATGATATCGCCGGATATTTTCGCACATGTCGCCGCAGAATACGGTTTTCGTTACAAAAATGAGTTGCAAAAACTGAAAAATAATATGGTTATTTATCCGAACAATATATTCGCCGGAAGTTTAGCACAAGAAACAGAGGAGAGCTATGCTGTTCACCGCTGCGAAGCTTCATGGCGCAGCAAATGGTATATCATACTATGGAAATTGAGAAAGAATAATTTTTTAAGAGCTTTATTTGGAAAGAAAAAACTGAAGAAATTATGATTTTTTATGTAAAAAATTTCTGATGAATTAATTCATCTTTTAATCTTTGCATATAAGTTATACATCATTGAAAAAAATAAAAAATAGGGCTTTATAAATTTAAAAATAATCTTTTCCGCTTTTGAAAAATTCGAATAATGATTAATATAATAGGCAGAACTTTCAATATCGGTTTTTAACATAAAATATCGGTTCTTTATTTTTTTAGTCGATGCCTCTCCCAAATGAATACATTTTAACGATGGGATTAAATAGTTTTGTTTTTTAATTCTTTCAATTCTTTTAAACAAAATATCTTCTTCATAAAACAAAAATGTATTGGGGTCAAAACCCTCAATCACTTCCCAATATGCTTTTTTCATAAGCATACAAGACCCGGAAGGCAATTCTATCCGAATTTTCTCCGACTGC
This sequence comes from Fibrobacter sp., assembly GCA_031271785.1. Classification (GTDB taxonomy): domain Bacteria; phylum Fibrobacterota; class Fibrobacteria; order Fibrobacterales; family Fibrobacteraceae; genus JAISUZ01. The sequence continues at coordinate 9,807 of JAISUZ010000094.1, forward strand.
AAAATAGAACTGTCAGCGAATAAGACATATTGTTTATTTTGGCTATACTCGCGAAGCCGCAACGGATCAAAAAAGTAAAACAGATATTTTAAAAACAATCCCGAGGTTGTTACAGCGTATCTGGCACAATTATAGTCTATTGACTTCCCATCTTTTTTTAATAAGAGCGGCGAGATAATCCCTGCGTCAGGAATGCGATCCGCATACCCGCATAACGAAGGGATAATATCCTGCACGAATAAAGTATCCGGATTTAGAATCATAACATGGTCGATATTGGAATCTTGATATGCAAAACTTAAACCGACATTACTACCTTGTGCATAACCTTTATTATTTTCACAAACAATCAAACTGCAAGCCGGCAAATTTATTTTTAATTTAACAGTTTCATGGTATCGCTGAAAGTCCGGAATTCTTGATTTCAAATAGACTTCCAGTTCTTCTCTATTTTTTTTCGTTGAGGCATTATCAACGATTATATATTTTATTTCAGCCGTATTAAATTTTTCCACGGATTCAATGCAATGAATGATATCTTGAGTACTATTATAGCTAATGATTATGATCGCTGTTTTCATTATTCAAATATACTTTTTCCAATAAAAACAGTTTAATTAATATGTCTTGTTATAGCCATAGCAATTCCGTAAAAACAAACAAAAAAAGACTATCAACACACAATTTAATGCGATCAACCCTTGTTCCCTGGGCAAATATCTTTGAGCGCGCTCAAAAATCCGGATGCAAACTTATGATAATCTCCGCAAAATAAATTTTTTATGATTTGAAAAAAACGTATCAGCGGATTTGCCGGTAAATTACTTCGAAAGGCATAAAAGTTTATTTTAGCTCTAAAAATCTTTTTATCCCGTTCCGTTAAATGAAATCGGCGATCGAGTTCATTCTGCATCAAGCGCATTGACGAGATGGATTTCTCAAAATTAAACACATTATTGAATCTTTCACTCCAAGATTCATCTTCGGGAGTTCCGAGTTGTTGGGATGAGTGTTTACGATAATGTATGGTAAGATCCGTATTAAAGACTAACTTTCGTTTAAGGACCGCTATGGTCGCGAGCCAATGATCATGCACAAAGTAAGGCGGAAAAGGTATAGCTTCCTCAAAAAATGTTTTTCTTATTGCCGCAGTAGCGCCGGTCACTACATTTCCCCCAATAAAAAGAAGAAGCGCATTTCCGCCCATAAACATTCTTTGCCGCTTTTTATCAAAACCGATGCTTTTCCATAACCGGTAAAGCGGAATATTATTTTCATCTACCACCATCCCATCCGTAAAAACCATACCGCAATCGGGTTTTATTTCAAACATTTTTTCAAAAACAGCGATTTTGTTTGGCAACCAAACATCGTCCTGATCACACAAGACAATAATATCGCCGCTGCATAATGAAATGGCTTTTTCAAAATTCTTAGTACTGCCCAATTTATGCTCATTGATGAGGACATTTACTGAAAACGGTGCGCGGGCTGTAAATTCTTTCAAAATTTCAATCGTATTATCCACCGAACCGTCATCGCAAACCACGAGTTCATTGACAGGGCGTGACTGTTCAAGCATACTGTCAAGTTGCTCCCGTAAAAATTCACCACCGTTATATGTGGTCATTGCTACAGATATTTTATTCATTTCAATCTCACATTTGTCAAAATAGTTAATTCCGGCGAATTCATTTCAAACATTCGATCATTTGTCATTATTTATCTTAAGTTCCGAATAAATTCTCTCCGTATTTAACAATGATTCGACTTGAAAATAATTACATTATCAGACTATGCGGTTCTTAATCCGGTGCCTTATTTTTTTGAGTTTTTCTTTCGCATTTTCAAGTGCCGAAACCAAACCTCATTTCTATTTCGAAGATTCTTCCAAAACCACATTCGCTTTTATCC
>JAISUZ010000112.1 GCA_031271785.1 Fibrobacter sp.
TGAATAAGGTTAAAAAATTGAGGAAAAGGATCCTTAAATAGACCGTTCAAATATAGTTTCCTTTTTTCGATTTTAGAACTAAAAAAGCTAAAAACACTTTCCGAAAAAAGTCGAAAAAACGATCGTTTTTTATGGTGCCTCGTTTTTCACTTATTTACCCCATTTTTTAATATGCCGTAAAATAAGCATTACCGCAGATTTGGAAAATCTTTCATGCCTTAGCGAACTCAATTAATGCGGTAAATAAACAACGTCAATACGCTTGCGTGCCGACAATGTTTGCGGAGGCATATACGAATGCCTTTTCTTCGCGTGAGGGATGGTGACCCGAAGGGCGGAGACGCGTTTGCGCGGCTCCGTTGCACTCGGCGGGTTCCCCGCCTTAGTGCAATACAGCCCGGCCGGCGCGAAAATCGCGCCGGACACGCCCTCTTAAAGTATCACGGATTCCCAAATTGTTTTCTTACACAAAGTTAAGGATACGCATTCCGGACAAAACCCAATATCAAGAATATTTCCGATTCACTATCCCCAAACGCTATAGCCCCGACTGCCATACCCGAAAATTCGAACGGAAACATATTAAATTTAGGTTCTATGAAAGTTGCTCTTTTTACGAACGAATTTCCGCCCGATATTTATGGGGGCGCCGGTGTCCATGTTCAATTTTTAAGCGCGGAACTGCAAAAACTCTGCGATTTGGAAGTGCGCGCGTTCGGTACGCAAAGTCATTCGGAAGCCCATTTGAATGTTCTCGGATTTTCTCCGGTTTTCCCCGTGAAGTCGGAAAAGACCGGCGTCAAAAAGATTTTAAAACCGCTCGATATTAATTTGCAGTGGGCGGATTCGATTTCAAGCGCCGACGCGGTTCATTGCCACACTTGGTACAGTCACTTCGGCGGCGTGCTCGCGTCGAGACTTTTGGAGTGTCCGCTGATTCTCACGACGCATTCTCTCGAGCCGCACCGTCCGTGGAAAGCGGAACAGCTCGGCAAAGGCGGTTACGCCATGAGCTGCTGGATCGAACGCACGGCTTACGAGACAGCCGACGGCGTGATTGCCGTGAGCGAACAAATGAAGCGCGATGTGATTAAGCTTTACGGGATTCCGGAAGACCGCGTGCGCGTGATTTATAACGGTATCGATCCGGATTTTTATCAGCCGACTTTCGACGAAAGTATCCTCGTGAAATACGGTATTGATCCTCAAAAGCCGTTTGTGCTTTTCGTGGGCCGCATCACCCGCCAGAAAGGTATTTCTCAACTCATCGAAGCGATCCCCATGATCCGCGAGGGCGTTCAGGTGGTGCTTTGTGCCGGCGCGCCGGACACGGCGGAGCTTGCCGAAGAATGCCGCGTGAAAATCGAAGCGGTGCAGGCGAAACGGGATGGCGTGCTGTGGATTCAAGAGATGATGCAACACAAGGAACTCCGCGTGCTTTATTCTCACGCCACCGTTTTTGTCACGCCTTCACTTTACGAACCGTTCGGGATCATTAACCTCGAAGCGATGAGCTGCGGAACACCGGTGGTCGGAAGCAAAGTGGGAGGCATTCCCGAAATTATCCGCGACGGGGAAACCGGATTTTTAGTGCCGCTGGAGGCGCGTTCCGAAACCGATTTCGAACCGGCTCGCCCGAAAGAATTCCAGCGCGCGCTCGCCGAAAAATTGAACCTGATTCTCGACGATAAAGCCCTTGCAAAGCGCATGGGAGAAGCGAGCCGCAAGCGAGCTATCGATGTTTTCAGTTGGAAAAGCATCGCAAAACAAACCCTGAACTTCTACGAATCTGTCCTTGCCCGTTACCGCGCGCAGGGGAAACGTTAGGACACCTATGCCGAATTCCATTCCTATTCCAGAGAAAAAAGATAACCTCGTCATTGAAAATATCCGCCCGAGCGTCAACTGCGGACATTTCGATTTGAAACGCGAACCGGGCGAGACCGTTACGCTCACCGCCGACATTTTCCGTCACGGGCATGAGAAATATGACGCCGCCATTCTTTACCGCCACGTCTCGCAGGCAAAATGGCTATCGGCGCCGATGCACTTTGTCGATAACGATTCCTGGGAAGGCACATTCACCGTTCAAACCATCGGGTATTACGAATACAAGATTTCCGCATGGACCGTGGAACCGAAAGATGTTCCCACCGAAAGCGAAGTCCTGGAACTCCGTGTGGACCCGCCTTATGCGCGCACCGGAACCTGGTATGAAATGTGGCCGAAAAGTCAGGGCACAAACCCGAACGCATCGGCCACCTGGAAAGACTGCGAAAAGCGTTTGGACTATATCATCTCTCTCGGGTTCGATACCATTTACCTGGTACCGATTCACCCTATCGGAATCACCAACCGCAAAGGCGCAAACAACTCACTCAAAGCCAAAAAAGGAGAGCCGGGCAGCCCTTACGCCGTCGGGAATCAATTCGGCGGACACTTCGCCATTGATCCCGAACTCGGCACCATGAAAGAATTTGAACACTTCGCGGCCGAATGCAAGAAAAAAGGACTCCGCCTCGCGCTCGACATTGCGCTGAACTGCAGTCCCGACCATCCTTACGTAAAGGAACACCCGGAATGGTTCTTCCACGAACCGGACGGCTCTATAAAATTCGCAGAGAACCCGCCGAAAAAATACGAAGACATTTATCCGTTCGATTATTACAACGAAAATTACCAGGCCCTCTGGCAGGAAATCCGCGACATCATTTTATTCTGGGCGGGAAAAGGGTTCGACATATTCCGCATCGACAACCCGCACACCAAACCGTTCCCGTTTTGGCAGTGGCTGATCCGCGACGTCAAACTCAAAAAACCGGAAGTCGTCTTTTTAGCCGAAGCGTTCACGCGCCCGAAAATGATGCACCGCCTCGCGAAACTCGGGTTCGACATGAGTTACACCTATTTCACCTGGCGCAGCGGAAAATGGGAATTTGAAGAATACCTCAAAGAACTCACGCAGTCGCCCGCCAAAGAATATATGCGCGGCATCTTTTTCCCCACCACGCCGGACATTTTCCCAAAATACCTCGCCTGGCAAGGGCCCGCCGCCTTCAAGCAGCGCTATTTTCTCGCAGCGACTCTCTCAAGTCTCACCGGGCTTTACAACGGCTACGAACTCTGCGAAAACGAACCCTCGCCCATCAAGGAAGAACTCCACAACAGCGAAAAATATCAATACAAGGTTCACGATTGGGATAGCCCGTTGAACATCAAAGATTTTGTAAAACGCGTCAACGAAGCGCGCCTCGCCCACCCCGCCCTTCAGGAATACGACAACCTCGAATTCCATTACGCCGACAACGATCAACTCATGGTTTACTCCAAAAAAACCGGCGACGATATTATTCTCTGTGTCGCCAACATGGACATGCACCACACTCAGGAAGGCACCGTCGCGATCAACATGGAGAAACTCGGATTCGCCGAAGACGCCTTCTACTTCGTCAAAGACCTAATCACCGACGAATCTTACCTCTGGCGCGGTTCGCGGAACTTTGTGCACCTCGACCCCGAAAAAGCCCCCGGACACTTGCTCGTTGTGCGGAAGTTCTAACGGGCGTGCCCCGGCGACATATTCAATTACGATTAAATGCCCGTTACTCGCATTTAGTTCATTCGCGCCGGGTCGGGCTGTATTGCACTAAGGCTAAAGCCAAGTGCAACGGAGCCTCTAACGAGTCTCCGCCCTTCGGGTCACCATCCCTCACGCATCAATCGGGGCGAAAATATTCGACCCGTTCAGAGGCGATAAAACCCGCTTCTGTCACTGCGAGCCGAAGGCGCGGCAGTCCATTTTCTTATCATGGCGAGAGCAGAGCCCGCGGCCATCCGGACTCTGTATTGTTCTTCATTGGATTCTCGGATCAGGTCCGAGAATGACAAAGTATCTTTGATCGCCGCATTCGCAATAACACTTGTACAAATAAAAAATGCAAACTGAACTAATACGCATTACACCGAAGCGGAAGGCTCCGGGGATTAGGTAACGGCGCAGACTTGACAAGTCTTACATGACATTGCGAACTAAGCGGATGCGGAATAAGGGATATGAGATAAGAGAATCCGGGGAAACCGATTTTCCGTGTCCCATGCCCCTAATTTTTATGCCAGAAGAAGCATAGACGCGCGACCAAGCGGGGTTGGAGCGAGGGGGAGGCTTCCCCCTAAAAAAATCTTATTATTTTTCTTTTATATTATTTATGAGGATACGAAAATGGACGAACCTACCGTAGAAATGACAGACGAAGAATCCGGCGAAGTGGTTGTCAAGGAACTTGCGAAAGAGTATTTGACAAAAGGCGCGTGGCAAACGATTATGTTCCTTTATCAGGAACGCGATGCGAAAACCGGCGAGTTCGGCGAACCGAAAGTTTCGATCCGGCGTTATCAGAAAACCGGCGGCGTCCTGAAACAGCGCAGTAAATTTAATGTGAGCAGCAAGGCGCAAGCCGAAGCGATGATCGCTATTTTCAAAAAGTGGTACGAACTGTAAAATGCCTGACCCCGACGCTACGAATCATTTTGAAGTTTCTTTTTTTTGTGAGAAAGAGGGCGCCGAGTTTCCGTGGGTTTCACGGTTTCTTCCGCTCGCCGAACGGATTCTGTCGGAAGAGGATGCCGCCGGGAATGTGAATGTGATTCTCGCTTCCGATGAGACGGTGCGGAAACTGAACGCCGAATACCGGAAACTCGACAAAGTGACCGACGTGCTTTCTTTCGAATGGCACGAAGAGGATTTACTCGGGGAAATTTATATCGCCGAAGCGCAAGTGAAACGCCAGGCGCCCGTTTACGGTAACTCTTATTATCAAGAGCTAAAGCGCGTACTCGTTCACGGGCTTCTTCACCTGGCGGGGTTCGATCATATTAAGGTTTCGGACCGTAAAAAAATGCGGGCCAAAGAAGAAAACATTTTAGGAACAGCTTTGTATCAGGAGGTTTCTCATGAGTCGTGAGCAGGTGTATTTCATTCTCGGGATCCTTTTTCTCCTCGGCGTTTCCAATCTGTTTTCGCTCGTGAAAGTGGTATTCCTCATTATTCACTCGAAGCGCGCCGGCAGAGAGAAAACCGAACTCGAATCGAAAATTTCCGCGTTCGTTGAAACGACGGGATTCAACGAAACGATTTCCATGGGGCGGACTTTCTGTAATGTGAGTTCCGGGCTTCTCGGGTACCGGTTGTTTATGATCACAGCACCTTCCATGAGCAGTGAGTGGTGGTGGCTGCTCGCCTATTTTCTCGTGGCCGGCTTCTTGATTTATACGGTTTCCGTTTTTATTCCGCACTTGATAGGTTCTTTAAAGCCGGATACGATTTCGGTGGCGCTTCCTTTGGTGTTCCGCATGATTCGCTTTCCGTTTATTTACCCGTCGCGCCTCGCCCATTTTATTTATGAGAAACTGCTGAAGGCGTTCGGTTACAACGAAAAATTCAGTTTCCTTTCGGAAAGTCAGATTGATGCGATTCAGTCGGATATGTCCTCTTCGGAGAAAGAAGTTTTGGAAGCCGAAGAACGCCAAATGATTCTCAATATTTTTGATTTTGTGGAAACGCCCGTCCGGGAAATTATGACGCCGCGGGTGGATATGTGCGCAATTGATGTAAAGACGCCTCTTGCGGAAACCATCCGGATTTTGAATGAGGAACGCCATTCGCGGCTTCCGGTTTATCAAGACTCGGTGGATAATGTGATCGGGATTCTTTCCAACCGTGATTTTCTCGAGTGGTACACGGAACACGGTGAAGAGGAACACTTCGATTTAAAAGATTTGGTGATGCCCGCCATCTTTGTGCCTTACCATAAAAAGATCGACGATCTGCTGCGGGAACTTCGCAAACAAGGGAACCAACTTGCGATGGTGGTGGACGAATACGGCGGTATTGCGGGGCTCGTGACAATTGAAGATATTCTGGAAGAAATCGTGGGCGAGATTAAGGACGAAGACGACAGCGACGAAGATAATGAGATTCAGCGTTTAAAAGACGGACGTTTTATTCTCGACCCGCTGATGACGTTTTCCGATTTGGAAGACGAACTCGGGATTCAATTAAAAGCGCCTAAAGATTCTCATGTGGAGACGCTTTCCGGTTTGATTCAAGTGACGCTTGGGTCGATTCCGAATGCCGGAACCGAAGTGGTGATTGACGGGTTCAAGTTCCGCGTGCTGCAAGTGAAAGGTACGCGCATGAGTAAAATCTTGATGACCGTGCCTCCGCACTACCATTACCACCGCCATCATCATCACAAAAAAACGAAAACTTAAATTATCGCACCACGGATTCCACGGAACCTTGAGCGAGCCGCGTAGTAAGAACGTCGCCGCTTTTTAAGGATTCTCCGTTCCGGATCAGTTTTCCGTCTTGGCGGTAAGTGAGGCTGTAGCCGCGGGCGAGGAGCGTTTCGGGGTCGGCAAGGCGGACTTTTGTTTCGAGCAGTTCGAAATGCGTAAGCTTCAGTTTCAATATTTTTTGCACGCCGAGAACAAACCCTTCTTTGTTTCTCTTTAAGCGTTCATGTTCGGCTCTCAAATGAAACTGCGGAATTTTGGAAATATTTTTCCCGATTTGAACGAGAGTCGCTTTCTCATTGAGAAATTTTCCGCTCGCATTTTTAAACAGGCGTTCCCGCAAATGCTTCAGGCGTTCTTTGTTCAGGATCAGCCTGTTTTGAATTTTCGCGGTAATCTCCCGGATTAAATCCTGTGTTTCCGCCCAAGCGCCGGTTACGCGTTCGATTAGAAACTTGGCGCAGTCCGTCGGGGTAATGCGGGATTCCCAAGCGACAAAGTCGAGCAGGCTTTTGTCGATCTCGTGCCCGATACCGGTAAGGACGGGCACCGGGAACAGCGCGGCGGCGCGGCACAAGGCTTCGCTGTCGAAATAATTCAGATCGGTTTTAGATCCGCCGCCGCGAACGATACACACCACATCAATGTCTTGAGTGCGGAGTACGCCGAGAGCTTCGAGAATCGTATTTTCCGTTTCGTTCCCCTGCATTCTCGCAAAAGCGGGAATCACCTCAAACGCAAAGCCCGAGCCTGCGAGAGTCGTACAAAAATCCTGATAAGCGGCCGTACCTTCTCCGGTAATAAGCCCGACTTTCAACGGGACTTCGGCAAGCGGAAGCGCTGCATTTTTGCGGAGGAGTCCTTCTTTTTCGAGCCGCTCCAAAATCGCCTGCCGCGTGAGCGCGAGTTCTCCGATGGTATAAGCCGGGTCAATATCCAGCACGCGCCCCTGAAACTTTCCGTAAGGCACATAAAAATCCGATTCGATGAACAGATTCACCTTCATTTGTTCTTTCAACTCAAAAGGGGCGGGCAAACTTTTGAGTTTGGCGTTCATTTTGGAAAAATCCGAACCGAAAATAAAAAGAGGAAGGGTGGCAACGGGCTTCACATCTCCCTCGGCAAATTCGGCGATACTTAAATAAACCATTCGTCCGCGTTCGGAAATTTGAGTAATTACGCCGTTTACCCAAACGGCGGGCACTTTCGTTTGGAGCAAATTACGAATGGATGTCAAGTACTTGCTGACGGGGAATGTGCGGATTTCGTTACTCATAGGTCTCAAGATTTACTTGAGTTTATTATAGAATAATTTATATTAGCATAAGTTGTGGGTTTAAAAGTGGAGACTTAGAATGGCAAAAAATATTTTCTTAATCGTTCTTTCCGGTTTACTTTGGTGGGGCTGTTCTTCACAGCGTTCTCTCGCCGAACAAAGAATCCGGGAAGCGGAATCCGTAGAAAGTTGGATGGAAAAAACCGTAGCGGACTCAGCAGCACTTGATGCGGCGCGCGGGAGCTTAACCGAAGCGAAAAAACTTCAATCCAAAAACAATTACGAAAACGCCCGCCTGGAAGCCGAAATCAGCCTTTTGGAATCGCGCCTTGTAATGACGGAAACGATCCGGGATTCGGTGGTTCGCGAAGATTCTCTTCTCGCCGCCGCCTTGGATGAGGATCTGCAACGAAAGGCATTCTATCAGCAAACTTTGGAAAAAGAACTTCAAGAGAGGAGTGAAAAATGAATTTGAAACTCATACTCGGACTATTGGCATTCGGGCTCTCGGCAGCACTCGCGCAGCAAGCGGCACCCGACACTTCCGCAGCAACGGAAGAGGTCAAGAAAAACGGACTTTACTATCAAGACACGCTTGATAAAATGAAATCCGAAATCCCCCCGAACGCTTACGATCTTCTTTTATTGCACAGCGAAGCGGAAGCACAGGCAGCCGAACTGATCTCGCTTGAAAAAAATGCGCCGAAGCGGATGAAAAACACAAGCACGCAAGCAATCATCATCGCCGGTAACACCAAGGCCTGTTCGCTTTACGTGGAAATTTTACGGAAGCAAATCGAAACGCAAAAAGCCCGGGAACGGATCGCCGCAAACTGGGCAAAGCGTCTGCAAACCATGGACGATATTGAAGCGACTCAGGAATTGATCGGCGAAGCCCGGAGCGGCCGCGTCTCGAACCTTGCCGCCGACCTGGATGCCGAACGCCTTCGCCTCGCCCAAACGAGTGAAGACTTAAAATCTACGGAGCAAGCGGCGAAAGACCGCGAAGCCGCGCTTCAAAAAGCGCTGGACGAAGAGCGGAAAAAAGCCGAAGCGCGCCAGCAAGAAGCGAGAAACCGGTTGAACGAATTGCAATCCCGGCTGATTCAAGTCACGCAGGATGCCCGCGGCATTATTCTTTCCATGTCGGATATTCTTTTTGATGTGAACAAAGCAACGCTGAAAGATGATTTGAAAGAAAGCCTCGCAAAAATTGCCGGGATTCTTTCGGTTTATCAGGAACTCAACGTTTCCGTGGAAGGGCACACCGATAACACCGGTACCGATGCTTACAACATGAAACTTTCCGAACAGCGCGCCCAAAATGTGAAAGACTATTTGGTTTCGCAAGGCATTGATGCCTCACGCCTTTCTTCGAAAGGGCTCGGAAAAACCATGCCTGTGGCAACCAACGATACGAAAGAAGGCCGTCAGAAAAACCGCCGTGTGGATTTGGTGATTCAAGACAAGCTCCTTCTTGAAAAGTAGAGGATTCGTGGCAAAAATTGTTTCCGCCATGGAAATGCGCCAAAATTTCGGAAACCTCCTGAATCAGGTCGCATTGACGAACGAAGAAATTGTAATTGAGCGCGCCGGAAAACCTCTGGCGCGTCTTGTGAACGTACACGAAAAAGAAAGTGAAAAACTGGATTTTCGTGACATTGGAAAACTCCCGAGTAGCATTTGGGAGTCGTAAATAGGATATTATCAATACGGAGATTAACGGATGAAAAAGTGGCTCGGATTTCTTTTCTTGAATGTCGGCGTTCTTTGGGCGCAGGCGCTTACCGATTTTATTGTGGTCGACCAATTCGGTTACCGGCCGGAGGCGGAAAAAACGGCGGTGATCCGCTCGCCTCAGGAAGGGGGCGACGCGGCTCCGGATTTTTCTCCGGGGATGCTCTACCAGGTGATTGACGAAGCGACAGGCAATCCGGTTTTTGAAGGCGCGCCGGCGCTATTTAACGAAGGCGAAACCGACTCCATTTCGGGCGATAAGATTTGGTGGTTTGATTTTTCTCCGGTGACGGCACCCGGGCGTTACTACGTTTTGGATTCAGCAAAAAATATCCGATCGTTTTCATTTTCGATTGCAAACGATGTGTATAACGAAACGTTAAAACATGCAATGCGCGTATTCTTTTATCAGCGTGCCGGGGTTGAAAAAACAGCCGCATTTGCCGGTGCCGATTGGGCGGACGGCGCGAGCCATATAAAACAGCGGCAAGACATTCATGCCACCATTTACAGCGATAGTCTCAATACGGCGACGGCGAGAGATTTAAGCGGCGCCTGGTATGATGCCGGAGATTACAACAAATACACGGCATGGACGGCGAATTATGTAGAACAAATGCTTTCTATGTATTTGGAACGGCCCCAAGCATTCACCGATGATTACGGAATTCCGGAATCGGGGAACGGTGTGCCGGACTTAATCGATGAAACCAAATGGGGAATGGATTGGATTTTAAAAATGCAAAACCCCGACGGTTCGGTATTAAGCGTAGTCGGTTTAGCAAGCGGCTCTCCGCCCTCGTCGGTTTCCGGAGCGAGCTATTACGGACCGGCAAATACCACCGCCACTTTGTCTGCAGTCAAAGCATTTGCCCTCGGTGCAATCGTGTTCCGCTATTTGGGCAATACCGCTTACGCCGATACGTTAACGGTTGCGGCAGTACACGCCTGGAACTGGGCGGCGGCAAATCCGGATTCTGTTTTTCACAACAACTGCGGTGAAGCCTGGAACAAAAGCAATTGCCCCAATTACGACTCTCGCGGTTTAGCGGCCGGCGACCAGGAACTTACCGACGATTGGGATAAAGTAGCGCTTCGTATGAGTGCCGCACTTTATATGTTTGAGATAACGGGCGATGCCTCTTATGTAACCATTTTCGAAAATGGTTTTGCGGAACTTCCGTTTACGTTATGGGGCGGTTCTTTTATGGATCAATACCGCCATGATCAACATTTGATGATGCTCCGTTATTTGGAAAACCCTCGTATCACTTCCACTTTCAAAGAAAGTTTAAAACCTAAAATGAATACCGGATTCAAGCGCGCCGGAGATTTTGCCGGCGCGATCGGAACGGATGGCTACCGCTCTTTTATCAAAGCTTACAATTGGGGCTCCAACAAATACAAATCCGATTACGGCGTGATTTTTTATCTGTGGGCGGAACATAATTTGGACCCTTCTCAAAACGAGACCTATTTCAAAACCGCCGAAGAATACTTGCATTACATTCACGGCGTAAATCCGTTTAATATGGTTTACCTCTCCAACATGAACAACCTCGGCGCCTCTAAAAGCTTAACCGAAATTTATCATAGCTGGTTTGACCATTACAGCGCCAAATGGGATAAAGTAACCGATTCCACCACAGGCCCCGCACCCGGATTTTTAGCGGGCGGTCCCAATGCGAGCTTTAAGTGGGATGCTTGCTGTGACGGACAAACTTGCGGCGGCGCGGCAAATAACGCCATGTGTTTCTCGGAAGAACTCCCGAAAGACCTCCCGGCGGCAAAAATGTACAAGGATTTCAACACAAGCTGGCCGCTCAATTCCTGGGAAATCACGGAACCGAGCATGGGATATCAGCTCTCTTATGTCCGTCTGATTTCCAAGTTTGTAGAAGAAAGAGGCGAACCGCTCCGCATTCCGAAAAAACAGCAAAAACCGAACGCACCGGCGGCATGGAGCTTCTCTATGACTCAGAACCACCGGCAATTGAATCTTTCGAGCAGCCGTAACATGGAACGCGTCGAGATTTTTGATGTGCGCCACCGCAAAGTGCTTTCGCAAACGGCAAATTCAACCCAAGTCTCGCTGAATGTATCCGGCGTAGCTCCGGGAGTGTATTTCGTGAAAGTGCTTTCCGGAAACCGTTACGAAATCCGGTCGCTGCTATTGCGCTAAGGAAACATTTTCAACAATGGCGCTCAAAGGTTTTATAACCGTTTTGTTCCTGATTTGTTCCAACGCATTTATGATGTTCGCCTGGTACGGACATTTACGGCTCAAAGATTGGAAATGGTTTGAATCGTTGCCCTTGTTCGGCGTGATCGCGTTCAGCTGGGGCATCGCCTTTTTTGAATATTGTTTTCAAGTGCCCGCAAACCGCATCGGCTACGCACACAACGGCGGCCCCTTTTCTCTCCTGCAGCTGAAAGTGATTCAGGAAGTCATTACCCTCACGGTATTTGTCGCGTTCAGTACGCTGTTTTTCAAAAGCGAAACGTTCCGCCTCAACTATTTCATCGGCTTCATTTTTCTGGTGCTTGCGGTCTATTTCATTTTTAAGAAATAAGGGCGTGCCCAAAATCCGGAGTATCTATTGTCTGCGCACCGACTTTGTTCCCGAACGCTCCGTAACTCAAAGGGCAATAATTTATACATTATCTTCTATGAAAAAGTGGTTCTTTATTTTGTCGGTTTTTCTCTTTTCTTTCGGGTTTCTTTGGGCGGAGGAAACTCCCGCTGAAACGGCTCCGGACAAACACGGCGTTTGGATCAAACTGGACGGCGATGTGGATCCCGGCATGGCTGATTTTGTCAAGCGCGCGATTCGTGAAGCGGTTGAGAAAAAGCCCGATTATATCCTTTTTGAAATTAATACTTTCGGCGGAAGGCTTGATGCGGCTTACGATATTGTCGATACTATTACGGGAATCAAGAATATCAAAACCGTTTCCCTGGTGCGGCAGAAAGCGATCAGCGCGGGTGCGTTAATCGCTCTCGCGAGTAAAGAACTTTATATGCTTCCGGGCACGACCATCGGGGACTGCGCGCCCATTGTTCAAGGGAGCGACGGCACGCCGACCATCGTCGGTGAAAAAATTCAATCCCCGCTCCGCGCCAAATTCCGCAACCTCGCTCAGCAAAACCATTATCCCGAACTTTTAAGCGAGTCGATGGTTTCTCCGGATTTGGAAGTTCTCGAACTCACTCGCGGCGATTCCACGCTCGTGATCGAAGGCAAGCATTACGCCAAGCTTTCGGAAAAGGAAAAAGCGTCTTGGGGTTCTCCCAAAATTCTCGTGGCGGCCGGAGACCTTCTCACCATGACGGACAAAGAAGCGACTCAACTCGGGTTTTCGAAAGCGACCGTGAATAGCAAAGAGGAACTCGAAGAGAAACTGCTGATCATTCACCAAAGTTCCGTAGAAATTACCTGGTCGGAAAAACTCGCTCGCTTTATCGGCGCGATTTCGGGGATTCTTCTTATTGTCGGTTTCGGTGCGCTTTATCTTGAATTCAAAACGCCCGGCTTTGGGATTTTCGGTATTATCGGGATTACTGCCATTGCGATTGTTTTCCTCGGGCAATATTCCGGCGGGCTTCACAATTACCTGCCGCTGATTCTCCTGATTATCGGCATGATTCTTTTTGTGCTTGAAATCTTTGTTCTTCCCGGTACTTTTGTGTTCGGCGTTCTCGGTATCGGTTTCATGATGGCCGCGCTCGCGATTACTTTTCAGGATGTCGCGCTCCCCGGATTTCTTTCGAACTTGACGCAAGGGGCTGCGCCCTGGCTTCGCGGACTCTTTTATGTGATGTTCACGGCGGTCCTCGCGCTTGCGCTCCCGCTCCTTGCCACGCGTTACTTGCTCCCGCGGCTTCCCCAAAAGTGGAGCCCGATTTTGCACGCCGACTTGGAAGATTCTCATTCCCCCACCGAAGCGGTTACCGCGCTTCATGTCGGTGATTCGGGGATTGCAAAAACCATGCTGCGCCCGGTGGGGCACGGTGAATTTAACGGCGAGTTATTCGATGTCAATACCCGCGGCGGAGAAATTATCGAAGCCGGTACGCCGATTAAAATTACCGCGATTCTCGAAGGGCGCATTTGGGTCGCGGCAGATAAAAACGGGTGAACCGGACACAAAACGGGTATTATTTTAAACCGGAAATCCTCGCGGATCGTTAGAGTGAACTGCTTATATGGGTGGTTCCGGCCCCTCCGGATCCACCATATAAAACATTTACGTTGTAGCAAAAAAGTTTTTATTAAGTTTTATTTCAATAAGTTCATCATTGCGTATTGCAATAATATGCGTAGGAGTCATTATGGCAAAGCTTAATTTTGAAGTCTATAACCCCGGAAGCAAATCTGTTTTTGCAGTCACTTCAACAATAATTGAAGGGCCAACGGAAGTGGCGCTCATCGACGCCCAGTTTCAAAGCAATGACGCCAAAATGGTGGCGGAAAAAATCAAGTCCAAAAATAAGAAATTGACTTTTGTCTTTATAAGTCATAGCGATCCGGATTATTATTTCGGATTGGAGGCGATAAAAGACGCGTTCCCGGATGTAAAGATCATCGCCACTCAAAAGGTGCATGACGCTATTTCTGGGTCCATGGACGATAAGCTCGCTTACTGGGGGGCCATTTTAAAAGACAATGCTCCGCGGCAATTGATTTTACCGGAAATAACCGATCAGCCGGAAATTTCGGTAGATGGCGTTCAAATTGCGATCAGAGACGGCTATTTGTGGGTTCCATCGGAAAAAACCGTTCTCGGCGGCGTTCTGGTTGATAGTGGCATGCACATCTGGCTTGCCGATAGCCAAAGCCAGGAGTCCCGCGAAAAATGGATCAAGGTGTTAGACGGCATGATCGCGCTGAATCCTGAGAATGTGATTGCAGGACACTTTTGGGGCGATTACAAAAAAGGAACGGAAAGCGTCTCTTTTACCAAAAAATATATAGGAGATTTTAATAATGCCGCCGAAAGATCAAAGAACGCGGAAGAATTGATCTCAATGATGAAAGAAAAGTATAAAAACCTGCCGGGCGAAGATAGCCTGACATTCAGCGCCAAAGTGATTAAAAACGAGGCCAAATGGCCGGCAGTTCCCGCTTTTCCGGGAGTAGGAAAAAAAGTGGAAGTCAATTTCGGAGAAGCCGTATTTATGCTGCAATTCCACGATGAAACCAAGATGTCTTACGTAGGCACTTCCGGAGCCTATAAAGGGGCGACGGACTCGGTTGTATATAAAGCGGTAGAAATAAGATCCGGATTATACATGGTTTATTGGACTGAAAGCACAAAAACGATGGTCGTCCATATTGAAGACTATGAGAGAGGACAAGTTTATACCAACATCGCGAACATGGACGGAAGTTTCCTTCACATGAGCGGAACTTTAAGGGTGGCGGGAGATATAAAGTAATCCGGCTTTGACATTCATTCGAGCTTCATCAGCTCTTGTTTCTATGTAAAAGTCGTCATTCAATTGACGATTTTTACAAAAATTTTGTCAATATAAATACTTTTTCTTTATACAAAATCATTAACCGACGGCTCTTGCATTATAGAGCGATGCCGCAAGCAGTGAGAACTCCGTACCCTGTTTCTCTGTCATTCCCCATTTCCAATCCCCGGTGTTTCATACCTGAAGAACTCAATTTTTATATGTTTGAAACATGAAAAAAACAGATACCTGGTATAAAGCAAAGGGCTCATGCCCCGCAGAAGAATATGAAATGGCAAGTTACTTTCTTTTTGATGCCGGCGTACAAACCCTCGAAGAATTAGAGACAAACGAAGGAAAGATATTTTTCTGTTTTTATACGGCAAGTGCGGAGGACCGGGCGCGGATTGTGGCGCAGTTTCCGCAATATCATTTTGAACTTTTTGAAGAACCCGCGCGCGATTGGGATTTGTGGTGGCGCGAGCGTGCGCAGCCTGTGGCGGTGAGTCCTCATTTGTATGTACGCCCGCCCTGGGTTGCTTTTGAAAATCCGGAAGCCATTATTTTGGAACTCGAAGCAAAAACCGCCTTCGGTACCGGAGAACACGCCACGACTTCGCTTACGGCAACTTTGATGGAGTCGATTCCGCTTCAGGGAAAAACTCTTTTGGATGTGGGCACCGGCACCGGCATTTTAGCGATGTTTGCGCGCCGTCGCGGCGCGCATCTGGCCGTAGGGACTGAAATTGATCCGCTCGCCATTCCCTGTATCGCCGAGAATTTTGAACGCAACGGCTTTACGGAAAGCGGCTGTGTTCTCGGTTTTTTGGATGCTTTTAAGGAATCGGTAAAATTCGATATTATTGTGTGCAACATGATCCGGAGCGAACTCTGGGTGATCCGCGAAGAGATTATGCAGCACTTGGCTCCGGACGGGTTTCTTATTTTATCCGGACAACTCGCGCAGGAAAAGCATTATATTTTAGATTGGTTCCGCGAAGAGAACATGGAAATCGCCGAAGAACAAACGCGGGATGAATGGTGGGCGGTTTCCGCACAAAAGAAAGGAGTCTGAGATGAATCCGGTTTTGCAAGCAATTCAATCCAGAAAAAGCATTCGCGAATTTTCGGAAGTTCCGGTTTCCGAAGAGATTATCCGGGAAATCTTGGAAACGGCCGCCCGCGCGCCTTCCAGCAAAAACACACAACCCTGGAAATTATTTCTCGTGACCGGAAATGCGCTTTCCGCTCTCCGCGAAGATTACGGTAGAGCGTTTGACGAGCGTAAAGAACCGGAACTTGAATTAAGCAATACGTTGTTTCCGGCTTACCGCGACCGTGCCATGAATTTGGGCAAGGCGATTTTTGCGCATAAAGGAATTTTGCGGGAAGATAAAGAAAAACGGCGGCTTCACGACCGCGCGAATTTTGAGTTTTTCAATGCGCCTCAGATTTTTATGCTCGCGGTGAATAAAGAGGCGTACCACGAAATTACTCTGATGGACTGCGGCATTTTTGCCTCTTACCTGATGCTTGCGATTCACGGCGCGGAACTCGGTTGTTGTCCGCAAACCAGTACCATCATTTATCCGAGTATTCTCCGGAAACATATTCCCCATTCCGAAGATTTGCGTTTCCTTATGATTTTCCCGTTCGGAAAACCGCGCGAGGGGAGTCGCCTTAACGAGTTTCACACCGAGCGCGAACCGGTTGCCTCCTGGTTTACGGAAGTCCGGGATTAGAATGAGCGATTCCCTGTTTCTTGATGTTTGCGCCGGAAAAAAGGTTCCTGAAAAACCTGTTTGGCTCATGCGTCAAGCCGGGCGTTACTTGCCGGAATACCGGAAAATTCGCGAGCGATTCTCCTCGTTCCTCGATTTTGTCGCCGATTCCGATGCGGCTGCCGAAGTGACTCTTCAACCGGTTGAACGGTTTCATTTGGATGCGGCGATCTTGTTCAGCGATATTTTGGTAACGCTTCCGCCGATGGGTTTTCAGCTTTCCTTTGAATCCGGAAAAGGTCCGGTGATTCAAAACCCCGTGCGCAACATTCAAGATTTGGAACAAATTAAAAATCCCGATTTGGAAAAAGCCCTTTCTTACACGCGCGAAGCGATTCAAAAAACTAAAAAACGCTTACCCGGTTCGGTACCGCTTCTCGGATTTGCCGGAGGGCCGCTCACCGTTGCTTCTTACGCCATCGAAGGAAAAAGTGCGCCGCAATTGCTGGAGACTAAAAAATTGCTGTTTACAAAGCCCGAAATTTTCGATGGCTTTATGCAAATCATCACGGAATTCACAGGGAATTATTTACTGCTCCAAGCGGAGTGGGGGTGCGATGCGCTGGTGATTATGGATAGCTGGGCCGGGCATTTCGGCAAAGAAACCTACCGGGATTTTATTTTGCCTTACACACGCCAAATTGCGGATAAAATAAAATCCGTCACCGATATGCCGATTATTCATTACGCAAACGGCGCCTCTCATTTACTTTCTTGCGTGAAATCGCTTTCGGTGAATGTGATCGGGCTCGACTGGCGAACAGATATTTCCGAAGCTTTTGAAAAATATCCGCAGCAGATTTTTCAAGGGAATCCGGATCCGTCGTTTTTATTTGCGGAACCTCAAACGGTACGCCGCCAAACGGAAATTTTACTTGAAAAAGTTCAAGACCGCCCGCATATTTTTAACCTCGGGCACGGTGTTTTACCCGGAACTCCGGTGGAAAACGTTCAAGTTTTTATCGATACGATCCGCGGAAAACATTAACGTATCTGCGGCAGGGATGCGACCCGAATGGGCGGAGATACCGCAGGGAGCTCCGTTTCAGCCGGTGGTTTTACCACCGCTGAAATGCAAGCCCGGTCCCGAAGGGAGCCACCCAAAAAAAATCAAAGCATCTACTATTTGGAAATGGTCTTCACTGCGTTCGCTTTACACAACCGCAGTTTTCCAAGAAGATAACCGGCGTAAAAACGTAAAAATCCGGCAACTTTAGCGGTAAGCGGTTTGTTTGTAATTTCCGAAAGCCAAGCAAAATCGAAACCGGGATCCGCATTTCCTTTTTCCCGGATCAGGCGAACATAATTTGTTTGCAACGCCTTACTTTCTCCGTGACACAAAAAGTGGTAAATGTTTTCAGAATCAAACCGTTTTTCAATCAACCGGCGTTTCACAAAGCCTGCGCCGTTTTCAATAAGCGAGGCATAATCGAAAAGCACCGGTTTGGGCGTTTTAAATAAAGCGCCCAAGGGAATATTTTTTCGAATCATCCTTTGGCTAAGCGCGACTTCAAAATTTAAAATCGCCTCCGTCATATTTTCCGCCTCCGCAGTCAAAGCCAAATGTTCCTTCAATTCGGAGATCGCCGGCGGTTTCAAATAAAGAAAAAAAGACTGCAGGTGATAAGGAATTCCGTCTTCCTGATTTTCCGTCAGCGATACCATAGAAGCGAAGGATTCTTCGCTCCGCCGGAAAAACTCCGCAAACCGGTTTTGGTAATACACCATCGAATCGTTTATCAGAACGAGAGTTTTTAACGTGCGAAATTCCTCTTCCGGCACACCCGATAAATAGCGTTTCCACATTCCGAAATCAAACCCGCGGTTTTCCGTGAGAAAAAGTTCCACACGGCAGTGTTCCAAAAAGCGGAGCGAGTCCGCATCCAGAACGCGATTATTGGTTAAAAGCACCGTCGGGAATCCTGTTTGAGAAAGCGAAGCGAGCGCATACCGCACAAATCCCGGGAGCTTTGAACCGGTTTGAAACGAGGAATAAAGAATACGCCTCGTCATGAACGCCGTTTACGAAATGTTTTTTTTCTTTCCTCGGGCGCGCTTAAGAAGCCCATTTTTTCGGCGGCATCCGCGCGGTTGTCAAAATCCGCCGAGGGCTTTCTCCGCGATGGCTCTTTGGAAAGTTTTTCCAAAATGGCAAAGTCCACTTCTCCGCGAAGCGGATTCACGCGCAGCACTTGCACCTGCACGCGGTCGCCGCGGCGGAATGTTTTCCCGCTTCGTTTCCCGAACACATACCCTTTATCCGCATTATAGATAAAGTAATCATCAATCGCAATATCGCGGAAACGCACAAGCCCTTCGGCGATGGGGTCGAGGAGCGCTACAAAAATACCCCATTCTTCCGCGCCGGTGACTTTTGCTTCGAATGTTTCACCCAAGCGGTCTTTCAAAAGCCAAGACGCGCATACTTTAATAGCCACACGTTCGAGCTTTTGGTTTTTGACTTCATTGGCAGAAATCAAATCGCATACTTCGATTACGTTGTTTGCCCGCGCTTTCTTTTCTTCTTTCGGCGTTCTTGCAAGTTCCCGGTGGCACCACAAATCGGCATAACGGCGAATCGGCGACGTAAAGTGCGCATAATCCTGCCAGTTCAGCGCGAAATGCCCGAAACTGTTGCTGTCGTAATGCGCTTTCTGCATGCTCCGCAAAATACGGTTAATCATCGCTTCATCATGGGCGACGCGTTTTATCAAATGCTGATAAAGCGAAAACAGCATCGGATTCAAGTTGGAATCCCCTTGGCGCGGTTTTCCCAAATCGCGGATGGAAACCGGCGCATCCTTAAACAAATCCGGAAGGAGATAATAAAGTTCCATAATATCGCGCGTTTCCGGCGCTTCGTGAATGCGGTAAATGCCCTGCAGTCCGCGCCGCTTCAATTCTTTGGCGCAGCACTGATTCGCAATCAGCATACATTCTTCAATCCAGGAATTGGATTCGTCGTTTTCCCGCGGCACAATTTTAAGCGGTTCGTTTTTCTCATCGAACACGCAATAAAATTCGGTACTCCCGAGTTCCAAAATACCGCTGCGGCTCCGGTTTTGTTTCAGCGCGCGCGCCACGGCGGCGAGATTTTTAATTTCAACGCTTCCCTGATTCAAAAGTTCCACCGCTTGCCTGTAAGTCACGGAAATCTTCACATGAATCACGCTGCGTTCAAAGCGGTACGAAATCACTTCGCCTTTGGTATTCAAATGAATCATGCAAGTAAACGCAAGCCTGTCCACGCCTTCGTGCAAGGAACACAAATCTCCGGAAAGCCGTTCCGGAAGCATCGGCACCGCCTGCCACGGCAGATACTGCGTAAAACTGCGTTCCAACGCTTCCGAATCGAGTTCGCTCCCTTCGGCAACGTAATAACTCACATCGGCAATATGAACCCCGAGCTGAAAAGAGCCGTCGGGAAGAATTTCCACGGAAACCGCATCGTCGTGATCCCGCGCGCCTTCCGGGTCAATACACACCACCGAAAGCGACCGGTAATCCGCACGCCCTTTAAAATCTTTCGCGCCGGGAACCTGTTTTTTATTCACATACTCCCGAATGGTTTCGCTGAAATCCGCAGGCAAGTGATTTTCCTGCATAAACTGCGTTGTCACCTCTTTCCAGGAGAGCTGCGGCATATTCGTCTTTTCCACTTTCGCAAGCATCGTATGTTTTAATTTCGGGTGCGGATAAAGCGAGAAAGCGATTGTTTCCCCTTCTTTCCCCGGAGCATCCTTCCGGTGCGCCACCGGATATTCTTTTTCGGTAGAAAGCTCTTTCACTACCCAACGGTCTTTTCCGGCAGAATGCAAAACGCCGCGCTTCACGGATGCTTCCGTTCTTGTTCTTTGGGTGCGGCTCCGCGCGGCAGGGCGGCGGTTATCCTGCGTATCGTCGCTCGCTTCGGCTTTATCGGGATTACCGGGCAAGTATTCTTTTTTCCCGTTCCGCGAAAGCACACCGTAATGAACCATGTCAGCGAGTTTTTGCTTAAACGAAAGCTTCATTTTTTTCGGAACCCCGAGAGCGCCGCGAAGGCGGCTCCCGGTCATGGGCTCATCTCTTAACAATGAAAGAATCGCTTCTTGTGATGGGAGTTCAGACATTTTTGCCTCCATGGATTTCAGATAAATTTTCTAACGGAGCTTCTACCGTCTCTTGAATTTGGTTGCGAAGCTCAAGTACCGAAAGGGTTTCGTAATTCTCAGGGAACACAGGCGCGTGAATCACCACTTTAATTTCACCCGGGTGAAACGCAAGCTCGCTCGAAGGGAGCCGCCGCCCGGAATCGACAATCGTTACCGGCAAAAGAATCATTTGGTGCTGCTTTGCCATTTTAAAAATGCCGTTTTTAAAAGGAAGAATTTTTCCGTTACGGGAACGCGCGCCTTCGGGATAAACGCAATAATTAAAATGCCGGTTTAACCCGTTTTTTAACCGCGCTCCGATTTTCAAATTTTCCCTATGACTCTTTCGGTTCACCGGAATAGAACCGGTAAGATCCAAGATTTTCCCGAAACCGGGAATCTTCCACAAATCTTTTTTGGCAAGAAAAGCGCACACGCCGATACTCCGCCAAATCACGCCGATATCAATAAAACTCTGATGGTTTGCCGCCACCACAAACCCCGGCGCTTTCGGAATATGCTCGCGCCCGATCACAGTGACTTTAATACCGAACACCTTAAAAGCCACTTTGAAAAACCAAACCGCCGGCTGCGTAAACCGGTGCCACTTCCGAATAAACAGGTGAACTAAAATATCAATCGGCGCAAAACAAATCACACCCACCACAAGAGATATAAAAAAAAGCACGGCAAGAACGCGGTGATACCAGCGGCTTTTAATACGGAAGCCGTTATTCATTTTAACTTCCATTGCAATGTTTTTCCGGCAGCGAGCGGCACTGCGCCGTGATAAGAATCCGGAACCACCCAAGGTTCGCGTACCAAAGTAATGGATTCGGAAGTTCGCGGAAGTCCGTAAAAATCAGCGCCGAAACCGCCGATAAAGTCAGGGAGGAGCGATAACTTACCGGCGTTTTCAAAAATTTCGGCAAGGAGAGGGATTGCCACCGGAGCCGTATAAACGCCTGCCGCGCCCGGCGCACATTCCTTTTTCTCCCGTGGGTGCGGCGCACTGTCCGACCCGAAAAAGATTTTCGAACGCCCGCTGAACGCCGCCGCGCGCACCGCCTCACGATCCGCCGGAAACTTAGGGAGCGGCTTGCAAAAATGATGCGGCTGCAAACCGTCGCCGATCACGTCATCCAGCGTAAGCATCAGATGATGCACGGTAATCGTAGCCGCCACATTTTCCGGCGCGTTCAGTACAAAATCTACCGCTGCCGCCGTCGAAAGATGCTCAAACACGACTTTCAATTTCGGAAAACGCTCCGCAATGCGTTCCACACGCCAAATAAAAGCGCTCTCGCGATCCAGGCAAAACGCAGACGGTTCTTCACCGTGTATGGAAAGAACAAAACCGAGATCTTCCATCATCTCAAGAACCGGAAACACCGACTCCAACTCGGAAATGCCGTCCTGACTGTTCGTGGTCACTCCCGCCGGGTAATATTTCCCCGCCGCCGCGCCCGATGCCTTCATTTTCTCAAGCGTATCGCGCGAGTACGCCGCGTGAAGTTTAAAAGTCATCAGCGGCTCAAAACGCGAAGCCGAAGCCAGAATCTTTTGTTTGTAATCCAGTAACAACTCCGGAGTCGTAATCGGAGGAATCGTATTCGGCATCACAAGACCGCGGCCGAATTGTTCGGCATAATCGGAAACATAACCGGCGAGCGCCTCATCTTGGCGGAGGTGCACGTGAAAATCATCGGGGAGAGGTAAAATCAAATCGTTCATCACTAGAGAAAATAGGTAAAAACACCCGCGGAAACACGGGAAACCCAAAAGAATTATTCCGCAGTATCGATTTCAATCACTTTATTTGCAGAGGTGCCGCCTAAAAACACGCGCACCGCACTCTTGCTGGTTTTAAAATGTTCGGCAAGGAGAGCGCAGACGGCAGCGTTTGCTTTCCCGTCTTCCGGAAGCGCTTTCACGTTCACCCGGAAAGAACCGTCTTCCAAAAGTTTAACCGAATCTTCACGGCTCCTCGCGTGAACCTTAACCCGGACGCGCATTATCTCTGTTCGTGTTCCATCGCTTGCAGCAACTCTTCCTGACTGCGAAGGAGCGAGCGGAAACGAATAAAGTAATTCGTGCGCATTTGTTTTAATTGCTCAATTTCCCGGCGAAGATCTTCCGCCTGTACTTTTGAATTTTCCACTTCTTTCAGAGAACGCGCCTTCGCTTCCGCGACGATCAATTCCGCCTCTTTATTCGCGGCGCGCTTCACCTCGTCGGCAGTCTGCTGCATAGTAACCACCGCATCCTGAATCGTTTTTTCAATCTGCTTGTAGTAGTTAACGCGCTCTTCTGCAATCTTCAAACGCTCCGTCAAATCAATACGGGCGCGGCTCATTTGTTCAAAAGTCTGAGCGACAGTCTCCAAAAATACTTTCACTTCTTCGGCGTCCGCACCGCCGAAGCGTTTCCGGTGAAATGTTTGATTGCGAATATCGAGAGGAGTGAGTTCCATAAAAACCTGCTTTTATGGAATTAATATAGTATTTCAAAATGTATTTGGGCGTGCCCCGGCGCGAAGCGCCGGGTCGGCGTGTCTCCGGGCTACCCTCCGGTCGGTGCTGCGCACTGCGCGCCAGCGCGCCCCCTCCGCCTGCCTCACGTGTCTTCGCGCAATTCCAACACTTTTTGCACATCAATACAGTTCGCTCCGGCATAAAAAGTATTCTCAATGTGCGCCGCCACTCCGGACAAGCATAACTACTATTGCGTTGTCATGCGCTGTTTTCTTTTCCGTACCCGGAGATCGGGGTCTGTAACCCCGAAATGATGTATATTTGAAAGCAAATAAGCGTAAGTTTATACGCCTATAAAGGATACGATATGAAAATAAAAGTGAGTCACTTACAGTTTTCTTACGGTACGCATCAAGTGTTGAATATTTCCAATACCGAATTCGAACAAGGGAATATTTACGGAATTGTCGGAAAAAACGGCGTGGGGAAAACCACATTTTTCAAGGCACTGACCAATATTATTACAAATTATAAAGGTTCTGTGAAAATTGACGGTATCGAGGTTAAAGAAAACCTGAAAGCGTTATCGAAAGTCGGTATCGTACTCGATGATATGGATTTATATAAAGGCCGCACCGGTTTATTCAATATGCGTTATTTCGGCGGTTTGCGCAATGGCTTTAATGAATCGCAAGCGGTGGCGCTTGCCAAAGAATTGGAGATTGCCGGCTTTTTAGATAAAAAGGTGAGTACTTATTCGCTCGGCATGAAAAAGAAATTGATCTTGCTGATTTCGATTATGAACGATGCGGAAATTCTTATTTTCGACGAGCCTTTTCGCGGGCTCGATGCCAAGAGCGTCAATTGGTTTAAAACGTATCTTTTGGAACTGAAAAAACAGGGTCGTATGATTTTGATTTCGAGCCATGTACATGAAGATATTGCCGCGCTGTCCGATAAGGTTTTTGTGATGAGTCACGGCGATTTCCGGGATATTTTTGATTTGAAAGACAGTGCTCAGTATTTTATCTATAAAGTGGAAGTCAACGATAAAGCGGCTTTCATGGAACTGCTGTCGGCGAAAAATATTTCCTGTGAAGAACAGGGAGCGCTGATAAAGTTTGAACTCGATGAGGCGCGGTACCGCGATTTATTTAAAGAAACGGTGGCGCAGGATATTGAGTTTATGCAAATTAAAAGAGAAAACAAATTCGTGGATTTAATCAAGTAGGACGGTGTAAAATGGAACTGAAAAATATTTTCAAAATGGAAATGTTCAAGAATCGCAACGACAAACCGTATTTGTTTTTAATCGCGATTTTGATGGCTATGTCTACAGTTTCCACATTTTGGTGGATTGCAGGAAGTACCGAATTTACAAATGATCGCTTTGGCGTTTTATTCGTACTTTTTCTCTTTTTTAATATTTTAGGCTTGGGTGTATTTTCGTTACTTTATCCTTTTCATTTACTGAATACGGATTACAAAAATAAAGTGATGAGTTTGGTTTTTGCAAGCGGCGTTTCGCGAGCGAAGTATTATTTTGTAAAAGTGGGCGCCACTATTCTCAGCGGTTTTATTGCGATATTTGCCATTCTATTAATTCCGATGCTCACGTTCCTTGTGATTTATCCGGAAATTTTTACGGAGCTTGTACAAAAACTGGTGAAAGGATTTTCCGTTTCGGACGTAACTCCGTTTGTATTGTGTTCGTTTTTCGGTTTATTGTCCAATATGGTTGTTTTGACAACAGCGGTGATTGTCACGAGAGGAAAAACATCGGGAATTTTTCTGTTTTTCCTTTTCCTGTTTCTGAACTCAAGCGCTTTTAGTTTGTTTGAAAACCCTCTGAACACCGGCGATTCCATTTCGGAAATATTTTATACCGGTTCTTTGCATTCGATCATTAGTATTTGCGTTTACGTTGCGATCGGACTCGCGGTTTTGAAGAGACAGGATTTGTAAGCCTAAAGTATTGGGAGGGGGATGCCCTCGCTATGACAAAAAAAATCGGGCCGAAAATATTCGACCCCTGCCATCATTATTGTCCTGTTTAAATTACAAATCGAAATCCGGAATAATATTTCTATTCCCGACATTTTATACCCGAAGAACTTGAGTTGCATTTTACATTTTTAAGGCGTTTGTATATGCCGTAAAATAAGCATCACCGCACTTTTGGAAAGTCTTTCATGCCTTAGCGAACTCAATTAATGCGGTAAAACAACGTCAATACGCTTGCGTTTTATATTGGAAGAATTTGAGTTACATTTTCACATGAGCGCGGTTCTCAATGCTTTGGGGACAAATTTTTAGGCTGGAAGCCGCTCCAATTTGTCCCGAAGCGTTGGAACCGTGCGAACATTGCGTGAGGCAGGCGGAGGGTGCGCGCAGTGCCGGATATTTCTCGGATTTCTCAAGAGTGAAATGCAGGGATAAGGGAATGGGGGCTATGGATAAGAAGACTCAATCATGTCCCCTGTTCCGTACCCGAAGAACCGAAATATCCGGCACCGACCAACGGGTAGCCCGAAGCCCCGCCGACCCGGCGCTTTAAAATGGACCCTGACCAAGCGGCGGCACACATTTGGAAAATCTTACATGCAAGTGCGAACTAATTGGTGTGCAAAACGAGTTCAGGGTAACGGAGAGTGGTCGCGCCGGGGCACGCCCAAAAAAAGTTTATTCTTTTCGGAGGGTTTTCAGTTTTTCAAGGACAATTTTTTCCTGACCCAAAATGCGGTTCAGGGCGCTTGCGGTGAGGCCGAAGATTTCGGCGGCGGGTTTGGGGTTTCCGTTGTTTTCGGCGGCGATGTCCAGAACTTCGGCTATAAATTGCGGGAATCCGAAGTTGGAGGAGCGGATGCGCCCTTCGCTTCCCGGGAAACGGTATTCTCCGAGCGGTTTCAGAGGTTCGCGCACGTTGAGCGCGATGGCAAGACGCATGCGGTGGAGCGCGTGGGTTTTGTTTTCGTGGGCGCTGCGGCTTTCGCAGGACTTGGTTTCGAGACCGTATTCGGGCATGATAAGGACTATACCCGTATTGGTCTTGTTTCGGTGCTGTCCGCCGGGACCTCCGCCCTGAAAATGCTTAATTTTACAGTGGCGGATTAGTTCGTCCAAAGACATTTTGAGGTAAACATCACGATGCATTCTTTTAAAAATAAATCCTTTGCGGCGATCCTGCTTGTTTTCGCTTTTCTTTTTTCGGCCTGCGCCGCTACTTCGGATAATCCGGACGCTTCGGCGAAAACCTATTCGCAGGTGCAAGAGAATAAACAGATGCTTCTCGAACAGAGTTTTGCGAGTTTCCGGGATTATGTGAACCGCGATATGCCGCCGGAGAGTTTGTTTGTGTTTATTACCGATACTTCGCGTTACTGGATGGATACTCTCGAACTCGCCGCTCAAACCGAGTCGCTGAATCTCTTGGAGGAGCGCCCGTTTCACGAGGTGCTCGCGATTATCACTTACCGCCTTTACGAGAAGGAAAAAATGTGGACGGTTCCCGAAAACCGCATGCTTTTCATTATGATTTCCAAGAACGGGATTCTCTGGAAATTAACCGATCAGGATTTCGGGCCGGCGGAAGTGCGGAACGACCGCGGGACAGTGGGGCTTTCGATTACGCCGAAGATTCCGCTGATGATTTTTACCTGGGATGACCTCTCGTGGCGACTGAATTTGAGAGAGACGATGCCGCTCGTGATGAGAGGTTTCGAGACCATTGCCATTAAAAAGAATTGGACCAAGACGCAGCTTGCGCTGGATATTCTGGAGAAAGAATTCCGGTACGATGTTTTGACGATTGATGATTCGCTCCTTTGGCCGATTCCTGCGATTTAATTCTTTGTGATGATGAGGCCTTGGAAAATTATTTCGCAGGAGACGCTGGTTCGGTCAAGATTTCTCCGCGTGGATAAAGAAGTTTGCGAGCTTCCGGACGGGAAACGGATTCCCGATTTTTATACGCTTTGGCAGCCGGACTGGGTTTTGATTTTCGCGAAAACCGGCGAGGGGAAATGGCTCATGACACGGCAATACCGTCACGGTTCCGGGAAAGTTTCTCTCGAATTTCCGGCGGGAATTTTGAACGCGGGCGAAACGCCTCTCGAGGCCGCCGTGCGGGAGCTTCGGGAAGAGTGCGGTTACGGCGGCGGTGCATGGACATTTTTCCGTGAGTTCCCTGTGAATCCGGACAGGCATCGCGGGCGTTATTTTGTCGTGATTGCGGAAAATGTGGAACGCGTGGGTTCCGTGAGTTTTGATGAGACCGAATGGATTGAAACGGAATTTTTTTCGGCCGAAGAAATTTTAGAGTCTCTCCGGAGCGGTGAATTGAATCATCCGCTTCAGATCGCGCCTTTCCTGCTTTATCAGGCGATGCCGGGTTCATGTCTTCAGGTCTTGTGAACATTCACCGAAATGTTTAGGTTTTGAAATGGATTTTGTGTCAGATAAGGCAAATTTTCGCAGGAATACCGGTGGTATTTCGAGAAAATTTAACGACGTATGGCGCAAAATCCACCAAAAGATGGACGTTGAGCGCGGATGTCCGCAAGGCCTGGGAAAAGAGATTCGGTTACCGGTTTTGGTGCTTGGAATCTCGGGTGTGCCGGGCTTTGCCCTTTTCCGGTATTTTAAAAAGCTGTTTCCCGGTAATGTTTACGGTGTGCGGGCGGTGAAAACGCTTTCGGTGCAGGGTGACGGCGTACTCCCGATTGATGCCGAAGATACGGAACGGCTGACAAAAATATTTGAAAAGTATCATTTCGGGACGGTGATTGATGCGGGCGGTAATTGCGCGCTGAAAGCCTGTGAGCTGAATACGGAACGTTCCCGGTTACTGAACTGCCTTCAAGGTCTCGATGCGGCGCGCCTTGCGAAACGGTTCGGTTCGGATTTGATCCGCCTTTCCACCGATATGGTTTACGAGAGTGATTTGGAGAGCGCTTATCTTGAATCCGATGAGAAAAAACCGATTCATAATTTCGGAAAGCACATGGCGGAAGCCGAAGACCGCATTCCGGAGATTTTTCCGGAGGTGGTGATTCTCCGTGTGCCGCTCCCGATGGATTACGCGCCGGGCGGCGATGCGGGCGCGATTGATTGGATTTCCCACCGGTTTCGTCCGGGCCGCCCGGCAACGCTTTTTTGGGATGAGTTCCGCAATCCCGTTCACGGGAATGACCTTTGCCGCGTGGTGGATTTTATTTTGCGTTTTCCGATTCCGGCGGGCGTTTATAACTGCGGCGGTCCGCGCCTGATTTCGCTTTATCAGATTGCGCAGCTCGTGAATGCCGTGGGTTGTTACGCGCCGGATCTTTTGCACGGCTGCGACCGCGTGGAAGCGGGGCCCATGCCGCCCCGGGTAGGGAAACTCGAAATGGATTCGAGTAAACTTACTTCTCTTTTACCGCCGGGAATGATTCGCCCGTGGGTTTTGGATGATCGTTTGTTTCCAACCTCGAGAGATTGGCACCGGACCGTTGACCGGAACTTATGGGGGAATAAAGATGAGATTTACCGTTTGTTGATTGAAGGCCGTTATTTGGAAGAGCTTTCATAATTCCTATATTATGCCCATGCAAGACCGAGATTTGGACTACGTTAAAAATCGCTTTCAATACTCCCGCCGGGAAACGATTCCTGTTCAAGTAGGTTCTAAGCAAATCGGCGGCAACGCTCCGGTTCTTGTGCAGTCGATGACGACCACCAAACCCAAAGATACCGCCGAAACCGTCCGGCAGATTCTCGCGTTGGAAAAAGCGGGTTGCGAACTGGTGCGGATTACCGTGCCGACTTATTCCGATGCCTGTGCGTTAGAAGCGATTGTTCGCGAAGCCCGGAACGCGGGTGCGACGGTTCCGCTTTCCGCCGATATTCATTTTCAGCCGAAAGCCGCGTTTGAAGCGCTAAAATGGGTGGGAAAAGTGCGGATCAATCCCGGAAATTTTGTGGATACGGGAATCATGACGCTCGAAAGCCAAACCGATACCTCTTTTGAAGAAGGCAAACGCAAGGTTTTTGAAGCGTTCGCGCCTTTTCTTAAGGAAGCAAAACGCCTTTCCCGGGCAATCCGCATCGGTGTGAATCACGGTTCTCTTTCGGCGCGGATGCTTTACCGTTACGGCGATACCGTAGAAGGCATGGTGGAAAGCGCCCTCGAATATTTGGCGGTTTGCGAATCGGAAAATTTTGATCAGGTGGTAGTAAGCCTTAAGGCTTCGAATCCGAGAGTGGCGATTGAGGCGTATCGTTTGCTTGCACTCCGTTTGCAGGAATTGAAGTTCCGTGCCTACCCGTTTCATGTCGGCGTTACCGAAGCGGGCGTTGGGAGCGACGGCCGTTTAAAATCGGCGGTCGGTATCGGCGCGCTTCTTTTGGAAGGGCTTGGCGATACGATTCGCGTTTCTCTTACGGAAAACCCGGTAGCGGAAATTCCGGTGGCGCGCGAACTGATTCGCGTGTGTGCCGAAAATGTGAGTTTATCCGTTCAAAATTTCCCGCCGTTTACTAAGGATCCTTTCCATTTTGAGAAGAGAAAATCGCAGGTGCTGGATTTCGGAACCGCGCGGATCGGTGGTTCCGAACCGGTAAAAGTGGGAATCATTTCGAATGCTCAGAATCAGAAATTTTCCGATGACCGTTTGCCCGAATTTAAAGTTGCTTCGGCAGCGGATTTGCTTGTTTGTGTGGATGATTCCGATTTAAGCACCCTTGCGGAAAAATTGCCCGAAATTCCGCCTTCGCTTTTTTGTTACCGCGGCGCTTCTCCCGTTTTCGGCGTGCGCGCTCTTGCTTCCGTTCTCGAAAAGAATCACCGTGAAGATCCGATTTTGCTTTGGAGCGAACCGGCAGCCAATACCGAACCGGAAAAGTTAAAGGTCGCTTCTGTTTTGGGAAGCCTCCTCTGCGACGGGCTCGGTGATGCCGTATGCCTGACCGTTCGAAATGCGCCCGAGATTTCGGTGGCGCTCGCTTACGATATTCTGCAGGCGGCGGCGAGCCGGAAAAGCAAAGCCGATTTTATCAGCTGCCCGGGCTGCGGAAGAACGCTTTATGATATTCAGGAAGTGCTCGGCAAAATTCAAAACCGTCTCGGGCATTTAAAAGATATTTCCATCGCCGTAATGGGCTGCATTGTAAACGGCCCCGGTGAAATGGCGGACGCCGACTTCGGTTATGTGGGCGGCGGTCCGGGAAGAATCAGTTTGTACGAAGGAAAAACCGCCGTCAGGAAAAACATTCCGGAAGAAGAAGCACTCGAAGCTCTCGTGGAACTTCTGAAAAGCCGCGGCCGGTGGCAGGAGCCTAAAATTTAACGTTCAAGGAGAACTCATGAAAACAGTTAAAATTCTCAATAAGATTTCGGAAAAAGGATTAAGCCTTTTTAGTTCTGATTATCAAGTTTCGGAAACGGTTGAATCACCGGAAGCCATTCTTGTCCGCAGCGCAAAAGTAGATACCGATGCCTACGAAGGGCTCGTGGCGGTAGCGCGCGCCGGCGCCGGTGTGAATAATATCACCGTTGATAAGGCAAGCGCAAAAGGAATTTGTGTGTTCAATACGCCGGGCGCGAATGCAAATGCGGTGGCGGAACTCGTGATGACGGCGCTCGGAATGGCGGTGCGTCATGTTCATAAGGCGATTCAATGGGTGCAGGAACTCGATTTGAACGATCCGGAACTCCATACGAACGTGGAAAAAGGGAAAAGCAAATTCTCCGGCTCGGAACTCGCCGGCAAGACTCTCGGTGTGATCGGCCTCGGGCAAATCGGCGTGATGGTGGCAAATTATGCGCGCTGGAAAAATATGAAGGTCGTAGCTTATGAACCGTATCCGAGCGTTTCCAATATGCACAAACTCTCCAATATGGTGACGGTTGTTTCCGACTTGAACGAAGTGATTTCCCAGGCGGATTTCCTCACGGTTCATGTGCCTTTCATTAAAGGCAGTACGGAAAACCTGTTAAATCAGGAAAATCTCGCTGCGTTTAACGGTCATTATATTTTGAATTTTGCCCGCGACGGCATTGTGAATATGGACGCCGTTTATTCCATGCTGGATTCCGAAAAACTGGACGGCTATATTACGGACTTCCCGGATGCGCGCCAGATTCAGCATGAAAAAATTATTTGCTTGCCGCATCTCGGAGCAAGCACCGATGAAGCCGAAGAAAACTGCGCGGTGATGGCGGTGGAACAAATGAGAGATTACCTCGAACTCGGTATCGTGCGTAATTCGGTGAACTTCCCGACTCTCGAAGACCGCCCGCATCACGGCGTAAAAAGCCGCGTGGTGGTGATCAATCAGGACGTTCCGAATATGATCGCGGAAATCACCAAAATTATCGGCGGCGCCGGCGTGAACATTTCGAGTTTCAGCAACAAAAGCAACGGCAAAATCGGTTACAACTTAATCGATACCGAAAGCGTGATGGATGAAAGTATTGTGACTCTGCTTTCAAAACTCGAGAAAGTGATTAAAGTCCGCGTAATCCATTTCTAAGCGGATTCGCGTTTAAAACGAAAAACACCTCGAAACCGGGGTGTTTTTCGTTTTTGCTGCTATTTTTTTATTTAATCAGCTCGCGTTCCATTTTACTGCGGATGATCATTTCGCTGAAGAGATCATTGAGGCAATCTTCAATGCCGATCAGAGGTTTCCAGCCGAGCGCCATGATTTTCCCCGGGTCTCCGACTAAAAGCGGAATGTCGTTGCTGCGTTCCAGATTCGGGTTCAGCAAAAAGTCCACATTCACGCCGGCAATATCCACAAGGAGTTCGGCGAGTTCCCGGAACGTATAAGATTTTCCGCTGCAAATGTTATAGACTTCGCCGGATTCGCAGGTATTCAATACTTGAATCATACCGCGGGCGGCGTCGCGCACATCAACCACATCGCGGCTGATTTCGAGGCTTCCGGTATAAATCACCGGTTCGGCGCCGTATTTTTTGATTTTCACCAATTGAAATGCAATGGAGGGAATAGCAAAACGGCGGCTGTGATAAGGACCGGTAAAATGAAACGGGCGGACGGTCACAATATGAAGTCCGTGGGCATTGCGGAATTGATTCCCTAAAAGTTCCATGCACGCTTTGGAGGTAGCGTAAGGCGTGATGGGGTTCGGCGGGAAATCTTCGCGGTAAAGCGTAGTGAGGGCAGCGCTGCTTCTGCCGTAAATTTCGCTGGAACTGAGTAAAAGCACTTTCGCTTTCGGGCAGACTTGCCGTACGGCTTCCAGTAAGTTTTGCGTACCGAGCAAATTCGTGTTGAGCGTTTCGAAAGGCTTTTTGTAAGAAAGCCCCACGGACGATTGACTTGCCAAGTGGTAAATAAGAGACGGATTGCTTTTTTGCAGCACTTCCAGCATATCTTTAAAATGAAGCAGATTTCCGGAATGGTATTCCACATCGGGCACGATTTGCCAAGGCTGCGGCTGTTCATTACTGAAGCTGTGCATTTTTCGCCCGCTTCCCATAAGCCCTGACAGAATGTGAAATCCGAGGGCGCCGGTACCGCCGGTAACAAGAATACTCATTAGCGTTCTCCTGGGTTAGATGGGTTCCGGATGGCGTCCCACGCTTTGTCCACAAGTTCTTTTTCGATATTCGGAATTTTTCGCACGGCTCCGATTCGGGTCGGGAGAATATAAACGCGGCTGTTTTTCTCGGCTTTTTTATCAACGCCCATGGCGTTCCACGCTTCTTCCGTGTCCACGTCGAAAATCGCCGGGAGCCCGATGGCGTCCAGTAATTTTTGAACGCGCCGTTCGTCTTCTTTGCTCCACAGTTCGCAGAGAACGGCAAGCCGCCCTGCAACGCGCATTCCAAGACCTACGGCGATGCCGTGAGAGAACCGGTTGTAATTCGTGATTTTTTCAATGGCGTGACCGAAGGTGTGACCGTAATTGAGAATGGCGCGGAGTCCGGTTTCTTTTTCATCGATACCCACGACTTCCGCTTTGATTTCACAGCTGCGGCGAATAAGCTGCGTTAAAAAGCCGCTGTCTTTGGCGCGAATGGCGGAAATATTTTCTTCCATCAGCGCGAAAAATTCCGCGTCGTAAATTACACCGTATTTCACAATTTCCGCAAGTCCCGAAAGGTATTCGGATTCGGGGAGGGTCGCGAGAGCATCCAAATCGCAAATCACCGCGCGCGGCTGGTAAAATGCGCCGATCATGTTTTTCCCTTCCGGATGATTCACGGCGACTTTTCCGCCGACGGAGCTATCCACCATGCTGAGGAGAGAAGTGGGAATTTGAATGAAAGGGATCCCGCGTTGATAAGTAGCGGCTCCAAAGCCCGCCATATCGCCGACCACGCCGCCGCCGAACTGCAAAAGGCAGGTTTTCCGCGTAAAGCGGCGGCGAAGCATGAATGTATAAAGCTGATTTAAACTGCTGAGAGATTTGTTCACCTCTCCGGCACGGAATTTAAACACCGGGCACCCGCCCGCCTGATACCGCAATTGCGTTAATTTATTTGCTTGCGCTTTGGCGACATTCGAATCGGTACAAACGAGAAAACTATGGCTCGGCGAAATCCGTAAACCTTCGAGCAAAACGCCGGCGGTATCCGCCAGTTGATGCCCGATAAAAATCGGGTAACGTTCTCCGGATTTTGTTTCCACATTCAAGGCGTGTGTGTCCCAAAAACGAAGGAGCTGCATAATATGTTCGGTGATATGCTCTTCGGAACTTGCATCGGAAGTTTCTACGCTGAAATCGGCGAGCTTGTAATAAACTTCTCTTTCCGCAAGCATCGTTCGGATTTTTTCAAGCCGCTCTTCCGGAGAAAGTCCGATCATGAGAGGGCGCGTATTTTTTCGGGCAATGCGTTCCGAAAGCACATTTTCCTCTGCCCAAAGCCGGATCAGGAGCCCCGATTTGTGAATCGCCGTAACAACAGCGCTTTGCGTTAAGGAGCCGCCGCCGAGAGAAATAATTTTCGGGACCGGATCTTCCGCAATTTCGTGAATGAGGTCGTATTCCATTTTCCGGAAAACCGCTTCGCCTTCTTCCTGAAAAATCTCGGTAATG
Organism: Fibrobacter sp.; assembly: GCA_031271785.1. Taxonomy (GTDB): domain Bacteria; phylum Fibrobacterota; class Fibrobacteria; order Fibrobacterales; family Fibrobacteraceae; genus JAISUZ01. The sequence continues at coordinate 34,204 of JAISUZ010000112.1, forward strand.
GTTTTCCCGGTACGTTCCGAAATCAATTGATCGGTATCGATAAAATCGCGTTCCAGTCTTTTCGCGAGGGCGCGCCCCACGCGGGTTTTTCCGCTTGCCATGAAACCGGTGAAATAAATATGACGATTTTGATTGAAATTCATTTTAACCTCAAAGACCGATCGCTTGTTTCATAACGGAAATATCCGCTTGATAGCCGGGAAACCAATATTCAAAACTGACGGCGCCCTGATGCACGAGCATTCCTTTACCGCCGATGGCTTTGCAGCCTCTCGCTGCGGCATCTTGAAGGAGTTTTGTTTTTTCGGGATTGTAAACAATATCGTAAACCGTCATGCCGGAATGAATCGTGTGCGCGCTCAAAGGCGATTCGTTATTGTTCGGCGACATGCCCACCGAGGTGGCGTTGATCACCACTTCGATTTTCGGAAATATTTTTTCAAAATCAGAGAAGGCGCAGAAAGAAACCGGATTTTGATTTTCCGGAAAAACCTCGTTTAATTTTTGTACCAAAACATTACCTTTAGCCGAATCACGGCATACAATCGTAAGTTTAGCGCTTTTCTCTAAAAGGGCAAACGCAATAGCGCGCGCGGCTCCGCCGCTCCCGAGAAGGGCAACCCGTTTTCCGCGAACCAAAATTCCGTGCTCCTCCAAATTCCGGAGAGCGCCGTAAGGGTCGGTGGTGGTTCCCATAAGCGTTCCGCCGATCACACCGTCTTTCCAGTAAAGTGTATTCACGCTTTGGGTAAATGCGGAAACCGGCGAAAGTTCATCCAAAAAAGGAATGACCGCTTCTTTAAAAGGGATCGTCACATTCGCACCGCGGAACCGCATGGCGCGAAACCCTTGAATTGCTTCCCGAAGAGAATCCGCAGAAGGGCAAACGGGAACATAAACCGCGGGAATATGCAAATGCTCCAAAAGCGCGTTGTGCATCGCCGGAGAAAGCGTATGAGAAATCGGATTGCCAAATACGGCGAGCAATTCCGTTTTGCCGGTAATCGGAGCCACTAAAAACCTCTATGAATCTTGTTCAAAATATATAATCTATTTGGCTTCGGAGAAAGAACGGCCGCTTTTTAATTTCTATATTGAGCCCGTGCCATCACTACCTATTGTATGTATTGTCGGACGCCCGAATGTGGGTAAGTCCTCCCTTTTTAACCGGATTCTCGGCCGGCGTGCCGCGGTGGTTTCCGATCGTGACGGCGTGACCCGCGATCGCCACTACCAAACGGCGGTTTACAAGCAAAGAGAATTCACGCTGGTCGATACCGGCGGATTCTTGCCCGACGATTCCGTTGACGTACTCGCCGACAGCGTGCGCGCTCAAATTTTTGCCGCCATGAGCGAAGCGGATTTGATTCTTTTCATGGTGGATATCCGCGTGGGCGTTTCCGCGCTGGATTTGCAGTTTGCCCGCATGGTGCAGCGCCTTGACAAGCAAGTGATTTTGGTCGCCAACAAAAGCGAAAAAGAAACCGACCGTCAGGAAAACTGGTCGTTTCTCACGCTCGGTTTCGGACAACCGCGCACCATCAGCGCGCTGACCGGTTACGCCTGCCTTTCGCTTCTCGACGAAGTGATAGAACTTTTGCCGCATACCAAATCCGGAAAAGACCGCGAAACGCGCCCGATTCGCTTTGCGATTCTCGGCCGCCCGAACGCCGGAAAAAGCACGCTCCTCAACCGTATTTTGGGAGAAGAACGCGCTGTGGTTTCCGATATTCCGGGCACCACCCGCGATTCCATCGACTGCCGGTTTGTGATTGACGGCACGCCGTTTGTCGTCACGGATACCGCGGGCCTCCGCAAAAAAGCCCGTGTCTCGGACGAAGTGGAAACCTTCAGCAACATGAGAACGCTCGAAAGTATCCGCCGCTCCGATGTTTGCCTTTTAATGCTCGATGTCACGCGCGGATTTGATATTCAGGATTTCCGGATCATTGCCGAAATCCGCAAAGCCGGAAAAGGTTTAATTCTTTTGCTGAACAAATGGGATATTCTCCCCGGGAAAACGGAAAAATCGTTCGACCGTTTTGTAAAAGATATTTTGGAGCGCGATCCGATGCTCGAATGGGTCCCGATCCTTTCGATCAGCGCCAAAGAAGGACTCCGCATTCACCGCGTGATTCAGGAAATCAAAACCGTGTATCACAATACCCGCCGCGTTCTCGGCAGAGACCGCGTAGCGGAAGTATTTGCCGCGGCGGTAGAAAAAAATCCGCACCCGACGCGCCATTCGCGCCCGATCCGTTTGAATCGCGCCTGCCAGATTATGGTGGAACCGCCGGTAATTTCCATTGAAACGAAAACGCCGGAGTTTATCGACGAATCTTACAAGCGTTACCTGCTGAAACATTTTTTTGAAGAATTTCAGTTGCGCGGCGCCCCTTTACGTTTAAATTTTGATCAAAGATTAACTCTTCGAAAGGATGAAGAACTTGAGCAGTTTACTGAGTCTTCCAATAGCCTACCTCCTCGGATCCATTCCGTCGGCGGTGTGGATCGCAAAACTCGCCAAAGGCATTGATATCCGCGAATACGGTTCCAAGAACGCGGGGCTTACGAATGTGTTCCGCGTTCTCGGCTGGAAACCCGCGATTCCTGTGGTAGTGATTGATCTTTTAAAAGGTTTTCTCGCGCCGACGATTGCCGCAGTATGGAACGCGCATACGGTCGCTGCCGGCGGTCCGGACTTTTTTTGGCTCCCGCTTGCCGCCGGCGTTTTGGTGATTCTCGGCCATAGCTTCACTTGCTTTGCCGGATTCCGCGGCGGAAAAGGCGTACTCACGGCGCTCGGCGTATTTCTCGCGCTCATGCCGGTAACGGCTCTCGTGTGTTTAGCCGTTTGGGCATTGCTCACTTTCACAACCAAGTATGTGAGCGTGGGGAGCATCAGCGCCTGCGTGTGCCTTGCAGTACTTCCGGTCATTGGCTTTCTCAAACCGGACATTTATCCTGATAAAATTTCGGCAGGGCTTTTGATATTGTGCCTTGCCGTTGCCGTTTTTGTAATTGTAAAACATCGCGCCAATATTGTGCGGTTATTAAACGGAACGGAAAACGGATTTGGCTCTAAACGCCGGACGCCCAAAGATGAGCTGCCGGCGGCAGGATTCTCAAAGAAGGAATTGTAGAAATGAAAGTCACGGTGTTAGGAACAGGAGCTTGGGGGCTTACGCTCGGACAAGTGCTTTATGAAAACGGTCATCAGGTTTCTTTTTGGACTCACGCGCAAGAAGAAGTCGATCTGTTAACGCGGGAACGCGAATATAAAGACAAACTCCCGGGTATTATTTTCCCGAAAGAATTTCATTATACCACGGACATGGAAAACGCGCTCGAAGGCGCGGAAATGGTACTTTTTGTCATTCCTTCTCAGTTTATGAAAGGAGTTGCCGCCAAACTCGGCGCGTGGAAACCGGCTGGGAAAACCCCTACGGTTGTTTGCGCCACCAAAGGAATTTTAGAAGGCTCGCTCCAACGCATGAGCGAAGTGATATTGTCTCAAGTCTCCTGGCTCACTCCGGAAAAAATGGTAACGTTCAGCGGCCCTTCGCACGCCGAAGAAGTCGCGCGCAAAATGTACACGGCGATCGTAGCGGCAAGTCCCGGCAAAGAAGCCGCGGAGCTGGTGCAACATGTTATGAGTTGCCCTTACCTCCGGGTTTACACCTCCGAAGATATAATCGGCGTAGAACTTTGCGGATCGCTTAAAAATGTCATCGCAATCGCAAGCGGCGTCCTTTACGGCATCGGCGCAGGCGACAACACACGGGCAGCGCTCATCACACGCGGGCAAGCGGAAATGCGCCGCCTCGGCATGGCGCTCGGCGCAAACCCTCACACCTTCGCCGGACTCGCCGGCATGGGCGATTTAATCGTCACTTGCCTCTCCGAACATAGCCGCAACCGTTATGTCGGCGAACACATCGGCCGCGGAGAAACGCTCGAACAAATCTTAAGCGGCATGAAAATGGTCGCAGAAGGCGTCCCCTCTTGCCGCAGCGTCAAGGAACTCGCAGAGAAAGTCGGCGTGGAACTTCCGATTGTGAACGTTGTGTACGAAGTACTTTTCCACGGAAGAGAACCGAACGAAGCCATTCAGGAACTGATGCTGCGCGAACTCAAACCCGAATTGGATTAAACTTGTTTTGACTTTTGGCGTGCCCCGGCGCATTCATATAAAACCGGCATGAAAACCGCGCCGGGCCGGCGTAGCTCCGGGCTACCCGCTGGTCGGTGCTGCGCACTGCGCGCAAGCGCGCACCCTCCGCTTGCCTCACGCGAAGAAAAGGCATTCGTATATGCCTCCAAAAACATTGTCAGCACGCAAGCGTATTGACGTTGTTTTACCGCATCAATTAAGTACGTTCCGACATGGTAAAACTTTCCAAAAGTGCGGTGATACTTATTACCGCATCAATAGAATTGCCCGATTATGTAAGACTTTTCAAGTCTGCGGTGATGCTTATTTTACGGCATATACAAACGCCTTAAAAATGTAAAATGCAACTCAAGTTCCTCGGGTATGAAATGTCGGGAATAGAAATGTGATTCCGGATTTCGATTCACAATTGAAACAGGACAATAACGGCGGCAGGGGTCGAATATTTTCGACCCGGTTTTAGAGCGGAAAAACTTGTTTCCGTTACTGCGAGCCGAAGGCGCGGCAGTCCATTTTCTTGCCATGGCGAGAGCATAGCTCGCGGCCATCGTTCCTCCTTGGATCGCTTCACGCGTTCACGATGACAAAAAGAGGGGGCTCCGATAACGGTGAGTTTTCAATAACTGAAACATGTAAAACGTTTCAATAAGAACGTTCTAACAAAACAAAAAAATCGGCGCCGCTACCTTGTCCCATTTCCCAAGGTTTCCAAGTGAGAAGAACAAACTCGTACGGGTTACTATCCCTCGCGCGTTAGTGTTCGCCACCGGAGAAAATAAGAATATTGAGCAGAAGAGCTTACAAACTCTAACCTTCGGTTATTATATTTATAAGCTATGGAAAGCAGGTATTTATGACCCGTAAAAATGAATTAGGAAAACTGATCCTCTTTATTTTTCTCGGACTCCTCATCGGAGGAATCCTCGGAGAGAGCCTCGGGCTTCTGTTCGGAGAAATCGGAAAAGCGATCAACGGCTCTTACGACAACGTAGTGCGTTCGTTTTTTGTCGCGGACTGGCCTTTAAGTTTTAACTTCGGCGTAGGCGAAAAACCGGTAGTCCTCGACCTTTACATGATCAAACTCTCATTTGGTTTCGGCTTAAAATTAAATACGGTAAGTATTCTCGGAATGCTTGTTTCCCTTTATATTATGAAGTGGTCTGGAGAACGCTAGCAATGGATTCTATTAAAACGCTCGGGCAAAAATTAACCGACGGTTCCGTAACAGCAGAAAAACTAACGCAAGAGGCACTTGAAAAGGCAAAAGCAAAATCAAGCTTAAACGCCTTTATCTCTCTTCTCGACGAAAGAGCCCTGGAGCACGCCCAAGCTTCGGACAAACGAAGAGCCGAAGGAAAATCCCTCGGTATTTTGGACGGCGTTCCGGTAGCGGTAAAAGACAATTTGTGCTTAAAAAACACGAGAACCACCGCAGCTTCGCATATTTTAGACAAGTTCATTTCCCCTTATACCGCCACCGCGCTTGAAAAACTCGAAGCCGCGGGCGCCGTCATTATCGGGAAAACGAACATGGACGAATTCGCCATGGGTTCCTCCAATGAAAACTCTTACTACGGCGCGGTCAAAAACCCGCTTGACGAAACCCGCGTACCGGGCGGCTCTTCCGGCGGCTCCGCAGTCGCCGTCGCCGCCGAAATCGTACCCGCCTCGCTCGGCTCCGACACCGGAGGCTCCATTCGCCAACCGGCGGCCTGCACCGGAACAACGGGGTTAAAACCTACTTACGGGCGCGTATCCCGTTACGGATTAATCGCCTACGCCTCAAGCCTCGACCAAATCGGGCCTTTCGGCGCGAATACGGAAGACTGCGCTCATTTGCTTTCCGCCATCGCGGGCATTGACCCTCACGATAACACCACAAGCACGCGCCCCGCCGAAGATTTCTCCGCAAAACTCGGCGAAGGCGTTCAAGGAAAAGTCATCGGCGTACCCAAAGAATACTTCGACGACCCGGCCCTTGACAAAGAATGCAAAACCGCCATTCAAACAACGCTTGAAAAACTCGAAAAAGAAGGCGCCAAGCTCCGCGAAATATCACTCCCGCAAATCAAACATGCCGTCGCGAGTTACTATATCATCGCCGCCGCAGAAGCCTCAAGCAACTTAAGCCGTTTCGACGGCGTGCGTTACACCTACCGCAGCCCAAACGCCAAACAACTCTTTGACTTATACGCCATGTCGCGCTCCGAAGCCTTCGGAAAAGAAGTACAGCGCCGCATTCTCTTGGGCTCCTATGTATTAAGCTCCGGCTTTTACGATGCCTATTACGTACAAGCTCAAAAAGTACGCCGCCTCATCACCGACGACTTCAACAACGCCTTCAAAACCTGCGATGTCATAGCAAGCCCCACCATGCCCGGGTTGCCGCTGCAAACGGGAATGAACGAAACAGACCCGATGGCGGTATATCTTTCTGATATTTACACGGTGAGCCTAAACCTCGCCGGACTTCCGGGAATATCACAGCCTTGCGGCACAGCGCATCGGTTCCCCGCAAGCATCCAATGGATCGGCAAACCGTTTCAGGAAACGGAACTCCTTTCCGTAGCCGCCGCCACCGAAAAAGTACGCTAAAATACTTTGTCCGTAACATGGCGTGCCCCGGCGCCACCACCGTCACCCTGATCCTGAAACAAGTTCAGGATTCAGCATCCAAAAAAAGAACAAATTTGGATGCTTTGTGCATCAGTATCCACTATAAAGCGCCGGGTCGGCGTGTCTCCGGGCTACCCGCCGGTCGGTGCTGCGCACTGTGCGCTTCGCGCACACCCTCCGCCTGCCTCACGCGTCTTCGCGCGATTCCAACACTTTTTTCAAAACCGGAGCGGCTTCCAGCCTAAAGGTTTTGAAAAAAGTATTGAGAACCGCGCTTAGGGATAAAAAATTACTGCCAAGTTCCTCGGGAATTGCAAACAAGGAATAAGTATCACCGCAGATTAGGAACGTTTTTCATGCCGGATTGCTCTATGATAATGCGATAACAAGTATCGGCATACTTTTAAAAAATCTTACATAACCTAACGAACTTAATAGGTACGCAAATAGGGACTTGGGACAAAGTTGCGATGCACACTTAAAAAGTTTTACATACAAATACGATCAATATTGATGCATAAATGGGGAATAGAGAACTACACACACCATTTCCCGAAACTTTCATCACCCAATACGCTATAAAGAATCCATACAAAATACGAAACTAAGAAAAGCATTACATATTTATAATATAATAGAATACAAATAAAGAAAAAAGCTTATCTTTACAGAAAGCAGTTGGCGGACGATATGCGTACACAACTGCGTATATTTAGAAATTGTCGGCAATGCGGGACTGCATAGCATATTTTCCAAGCGAAAAAGATAGAGCGTTGCTGACAACTTTGGCGAAATCCGACAAAATGAATGAGAATGGTGCAAAAATATTTTATAGATAGTTGTTTTTTTCCGTATCCGCTTCACTCAAATTTCATTGTCAATTCTACGTCGAAAAATGGAAAAAATCCTTAATTTTGCGTAAACATTCAGAGTGATTGTAATATATTGAAAAACAAAAAGATAAAAATATGGCAAAAAACAATATTGAATTAAAAACGGTCAGTGAATTGTTGGGAATGAATTTTTTTATTCCGTCATATCAGCGTGGGTATCGTTGGACAAAGCAACAGGTTAATGATTTGCTTGATGATATTTGTGATTTCAAACCGCTCAAAGACGAATGGTATTGTTTACAACCTCTTGTGGTTAAGCAAAAAAGCAAAACCGAATGGGAAGTTATTGACGGACAGCAACGACTGACAACAATCTTTTTGATTATCCACTATTTTAACGAAATGTTGGTCAGAAAACAGAAAATTAGCGAGCCGATTATTGCATATCAGACAAGAAATAACAGTTACCAATTTTTGAAAGATATGAAAGCTGAAGACGATAACAGCGTAATAATAAACGAATTAAATATTGATTATCAACATATTTCTTCTGCGTATCAAGCAATCAATGATTGGGTAACTGAAAAGAAAAAAGGCAAATTTGATGAAAACGATTTTCAGTCCAAATTCAAAGAAAAAACAAAAATTATTTGGTACGAAACTGACCCAACGCAAGACGGTCGAGATATTTTTTCTCGTATCAATATGGGAAAAATTCCTCTAACTAATGCTGAACTTATAAAAGCATTGTTCCTGAATAGTTCTAATTTCAAGACAGAAAACAGCGTTGATGAAGAACGCATACGCTTGAAACAGTTGGAAATCGCAACCGAATGGGATATTATTGAAACCGATTTGCACAATGAAGAATTTTGGCTATTTATAAACCAAGAAGAAAACAATACGGAAACTCGCATTGAATTTCTTTTTGAATTGCTTGTCGGAAAATCCGACAACACAGAAGATAATTATTTCACTTTTAGAAAATTCAACGAGAAATTTACAGAGAACACCCAAAAAGTCATTTCAGAAAATTGGAAAGAAATAAAACGCTGTTTTCAAACATTGCAAAATTGGTTTGAAAACAGAGAATTATATCATAAAATCGGTTTTTTAATTACGGTTGGCGAAAATATTAATGTTTTGATAGACAAATCACAAGAGAAAAATAAGGAGAGTTTTATAGATTTCATTGACGAAAAAATTGAAAGCAAATTTACTAATGTTCAAATAGATGAAGTCGGATATAAAAATAGCGACATAGTAAGAAAAGTGTTGTTATTGCATAATATTCAAACTTTGTTGAATAACAAAAAAGAAAATTCTCGTTTCCCATTTAATCGCTATAAAAAAGAGAAATGGGATATTGAACATATTCACGCAGTTGCAACCGAAAAGCCTGTAATAGAGCAACACCAAAAAGATTGGTTACAGCAAGCAAAAGAATTTATAGATGCAGAACAGACTGATTTGATAAATAAAATTGATAATTACTCAAAAGAAACCTTTGAGCAATTATTTGATGAAATTTTGAATTATTTTAATGAAAACAGAAAACACGAAGATATTGACGATTTATCAAATCTTGCTTTGTTAGATAAAGGGACAAATAGAAGTTATAAAAATGCCGTTTTCCCTGTAAAACGAAAAACTATTATTGAAAAAGAAAAGGCAGGAACATTTGTTCCAATTTGCACAAAAAATGTGTTTATGAAATATTATAGTCCAAAAATTGAACAAATGACTTTTTGGGGCGAAACCGATAGAAACGAATATTTTAGCGATATTAAAACAGTTTTAGAAAATTATTTGCCAAAGGAGGATAAACAATGAGTGAAAATAAACAATTTGATGAATTAACTTTTTGGCAACTACTTGCTAAAACAAGTGTAGAAATTCCAATTATTCAAAGAGATTATGCACAAGGTCGTGAAAATCAGCAGAAAATTCGTGATAAGTTTTTAAAAGCACTTTACGAGGCTCTTACGGAAAATCCTGTTGAGTTGGATTTTGTGTATGGTAGTAAAGAAAACGGCATTTTACAACCACTTGACGGGCAACAACGCTTGACAACATTATTTTTGTTGCATTGGTATGTCGCTACAAAAGAAAGTAAATTAGACGAAAGCGCAAAAATACAATTAGCAAAATTTACCTATGAAACTCGCACAAGTTCTCGTGAATTTTGCAAAGAATTAGTTGAAAAAGGAATTATTTATGGGCAACTTTTAGAAGTTGATAAAGAAAAAAACATTACAGAAGAAAATCGTTTTTCAAAAACGATTAAAAATACAGCGTGGTTTGTTGCTACTTGGGAAAAAGACCCGACTATCTCGGCAATGTTGAGAATGTTAGACGCTATTCACGCAAAATTCAAAAGCGACATAGCAGATTTATGGGAAAAATTAACAGACGAACAAGCAATTTCATTCTTGTATGTGAAATTGGAAAACTTTGGACTTTCAGACGATTTGTATATTAAAATGAATGCACGAGGCAAGCAACTTACGCCTTTTGAAAATTTCAAATCTCAATTTGAAAAACATATTGAAATCAACAAGTTTGAAAAAAACATTACCAATTCGGAGGAACAATTTGCACATAAAATTGATACCGTTTGGACTGATTTATTTTGGAAATATCGTGGCGACGATGGATTGATTGACAATGAATTGATAAATTTTCTTGCAGGTGTAGCGATAAGTTATTATGCGGAAAAATACGATAGCAGTCAAAAAGAAGAAGTTAAAAATAGAATGCAATTTTTAGCAAACCCGCCAAAAGACGAAAAAGGAAAACCTTCTCTTCCTGATATTGCACCCGAAGATTTTTCAACAAAAGGGGCTTTTCAATATTTGGTTGATTGCTTGAAAGTGTATGAAAATAACCATAAAGCCAAAACTAACACAACGCCTTTGTGGTCTTATTGTGATAAAACTTTGTTTGAAGATTTAATAAATGTAAGCGATGCGACACAGCAACGCAGAGTTTTGTTTTATGCTCAAACTGAATATTTGTTGAAAAATCAAACTTTTTCGCAAAGTAGTTTTAACGAATGGATACGGGTTGTTCGGAATTTAGTAGAAAATGCTTATTCGGACAATTGGAATATTGATAATATGATAAATCTAATTAGACTTGTTCATAGTTGGTCGGATAATTCAAATGACATTTATTCGTTTTTATCGACATTAAATATTTCTAAAGTTTCTATTGCAAAAGAGCAAGTCAAAGAAGAAATTGAAAAAGCAAAAATAATTCTTGAAAATCAAGATAATAAACAGATAATTCAAGCAACAGAAGATATGAATTTCTGTAAAGGAAAAATTGATTTTGCTTTATATTGTATTGATTACGACATTGACAATAAGCCGATTGCGTCAAGTTTCGACAAGGAAAAGTTAAAGAAAATATACGATGTATTCGAGAAGTATTTGTTAGGCGATGATGTGAGCAATGATTTTCGCAGAGCATTTTTTACAATACAAAACAACGATTTTTATGATTATTGGCCTACTTCTTGGCTTTTTGCAGTTGATGAACCCAAAAGAAAAATAATCGAAAACATAAATGATTTGAAAAATTATTTTGTGTTTAGAGGAAAAAATAATTGTAATATTTCTAAAAATAATCTTGCCTATTTCAAAGAGTTAATTTTGCAATTATCAACAAAAGACATTGACACTTTGATTAGTGATTATATTTTGACACCGAACTTTGCTAATTTGCCGAATTGGAAACAACGAATAATAAAAGAAAAAAACTTGCTTGACCATAGCAAGAAACATTATATCGCAATAAAGCGAGATGATAGTTGCTGTTGGTTAATTCCGAGCAGTAAAGTTGGAAACAATGAAAATGGGAGAAAACAATTAAAAAAAATAGAATAACAGAGTGGAGTCTGCAGTTAACGAGCAGTTTAGTGCAAGCGGGAGCATAACTCACCCGATAATTCACGCTGATTTTCCATTCAATTGAGCATTAGTGAACCCCACAAACGCTAAGCCATCTCAACGTTATGTTCCTACACATATAAATTAAGACAATAACAACCCATAAACCAAAAACCGTTCTAAACTCTTAACTTCGGATTATTGAAATGCCGTTCCGCATCGCGGAACGTTTTCTTTTGAACAGACTGAAGAAAAGCCTCTTGTAAATCCACTCCGGATTGATTGGCAAGACAAATTAACACAAAGAGAATATCCGCCATTTCTTCCGGAATTTTTTCGGCAGATTCTCCCGCCTTAAAACTCTGATCGCCGTAAGTCCTTGAAAACAACCGTGCGAGTTCGCCGACTTCCTCCATCAGCTGCGCCAGGTTGGTCATCTCGCCGAAATAACGGACTCCATATTTTCGAATCCATTCATCAACAAGTTGCTGCGCCCCGCGGAGCGAAAGATCGTCGGCCATCAGGTTCCGTCGGAAGTGCGGTAATTCGGAGCTTCTTTCGTGACCGTCACATCATGCGGGTGCGATTCGCGCAACCCGGCGCCGGTAATACGAACAAACTTCGCACGCTTGTGAAGTTCCGCCAAATTAATCGCGCCAACGTAACCCATCGCCTGGTGAATCCCGCCGACCAGCTGGAAAATCGTATCGCGGAGCGAACCCTTATAAGGCACGCGCCCTTCGATTCCTTCCGGCACAAACTTCTTTTCATCGGTAATATTACTTTGGAAATAACGGTCTTTGGAACCGTCTTTCATGGCGCCGATAGAACCCATACCGCGGTAACTCTTGTAACTCCGGCCTTCGGCGAGAATCACTTCTCCCGGGCTTTCTTCGGTGCCGGCAAAAAGGCTTCCGATCATCACCACCGTAGCGCCGGCTGCGAGCGCTTTAACTATATCGCCGGAATACTTAATACCGCCGTCGCCGATAATGGTAATACCGGCTTTTTTAGCGGCTTCCGCGCATTCCATAATGGCGGTCAATTGAGGAACCCCCACTCCCGCCACAACACGCGTAGTGCAAATGGAACCGGGACCGATACCGACTTTTACAATATCCGCACCGCATTTCGCAAGCGCTTCCACACCTTCGGCTGTCGCCACGTTACCGCCGCAAATCGTAAGCTTCGGATATTTTTTACGGAGCGCTTTCACCATATTGCGAACACCGATATGATGCCCGTGCGCCGTGTCCACCACAAGCATATCCACGCCGGCTTCCACAAGCGCGCTCGCCCGGTCCAAAGAATCCGCAGAAGTGCTGACGGCAGCCGCCACAATCAACTGCCCGTTTTTATCAAGACTCGCTTTCGGATTGCTTTCGCGTTTCAAAATATCCGTGAAAGTCACAAGCCCTTTCAAATGCCCGTTGGCATCCACGAGCGGGAGTTTCTCAATCCGGTGAGAATTCAAAATTTCTTTCGCTTTGGCAAGGCTCACTTTAGGGCTTGCGGTAATCGGATTTTTCGTCATCACGTTTTTAATTTTGAGAGAAAAATCCGTAATCGTGCGGAGGTCACGGCTCGTGAGCATCCCCACCAATTTTCCTTTTTCAAGAATCGGGAAACCGCTCACACGGGTACGCGCCTTTAGGTCAATCGCATCACTTACCGGCTGCGACGCTTCGAGCGTCACCGGATTATGCACAATCCCGGACTGCCAGCGTTTCACTTTGCGGACTTCTTCGGCTTGCGCCTCAATACTCATATTCTTGTGAATCACGCCCATACCGCCTTGGAGCGCAATCGAAATCGCGAGAGGGGCTGTAGTCACCGTGTCCATCGCCGCGCTGATAATCGGAATATTCAACTTAATGCCCGGCGCGAGCTGCACGCTCAAATCCGTATTGGCGGGGAGCACTTCGGAAGCTCCCGGCACGAGTAAAACATCATCAAACGTCAGAGCTTCTTTTGTCGATAAAATCATGGGAGCCTCCCGAAATGTTGGGTAAAAAGTAGAAAATTTTAAGGTTGAAAGCCATTATAGCGATCCATACAAACGTTGATCCCGAGACTCAAATAAACTTCCGCAAGCTTCGGAATTTCATTCAGCGCATGCGAGAAAAGCGTTTTATCTTCCGGTGTAAACTTGGAAAGCACGAAATCCGCGAGGTCCCACAGCAGAGGAGGTTTCCCCACCCCGAGCCGTACCCGCGCAAAATCATCTCCGATACGGGCGATAATATCGCGGAGTCCGTTTTGCCCGCCGTGACTTCCTTTCGGCCGTATGCGAATCCGCCCGGCATCCAAGTTCACATCATCGGAAAAAACAAGCAAGCGGGACACCGGAATTTTATACCAGGAAAGAAGCGATTGCACCGCGCCGCCGCTCAGGTTCATGAACGTTTGCGGTTTTGCAAGAATCACTTCATGTTTCCCGATTTGCTTTTTCTGAACAAGAGAATTGCCCTGCGTTTTCCACGAAGAAGAATCCGCGAGAGTATCAATAGCGAGAAAACCCGCATTGTGCCGCGTTTGTTCGTATTCGCGCCCGGGGTTTCCGAGACCAACCATCAGATACATAATTCTCCTTAAATAAAACACAAAAAGACCCGCTTGCGGCGAGCCCTTTTATGATAAATCCGTTAAGACTTACTTGGAAGCGCCCGCCGGCTGCTCTTTATTTGCTTTGGCCTTTGAAATGGTATAGATAACAGTACGTTCCTGAGAAACGAGTTTGTTACCGCTCAAATCAAGATCCTTTGCATAAAAAGTAGTTCCTGCTTTCGCATCCGAAACATCGATTTCGATAGAAGCCGGGATTTTGGAAGGCATGCAGGAAAGCTTCAAATAGCGATTTTCCTGAGAAAGCATACCGCCTTCCGTTTTCACGCCCACCGGAATTCCGGAAAGATTCACCGGAATACGCACGGTCACCGGAGAATTTTCTTCGATTTTCATAAAATCGATGTGCTTGATTTCTTGAGAAATCGAATCTTTCTGGTAAACATAAATCAGCGCCGGATTTCCTACTTTACCGTCAATTTCGAGATCTAAAAGGGTGTAACGCTTTCCGGGTGCTAAAACCTTGTGAAGATCGGCGGCATTGACGCTGATGCTGACAGGCTCTATCCCCTTACCATAATAGACAGCCGGAACGGAGCCGGCTTTGCGCATACGGGCCGGTTCACGACCTGCGCCTAACACTCTAGAGGTTGCTTTGAGCTTTGTGAGTTCCATGATTTCTCCAAATAAAAAATCCTATTGGGGTAGCTGGATTCGAACCAACGAATAACGGAATCAAAATCCGTTGTCTTACCACTTGACGATACCCCATAGGGAACCCAAAATTAGTTTAATTTCCTCTTTTTTAAAGGGGAGAATTCTGAAATTTTTCGAATTATTCCGGAAAACCGGAGAAAAACTTCGTCACCGTGCAAAAACGAACCCGCCCCTTCAGTTTCCGGGAAAAATGAAAAGCCTGAAACTCATTTTCAAACAGCCCGAAAACGGAAGCGCCGGAGCCGGACATCAACGCCTGAAAGGCGCCTGCGCTTAAAAACTCTCTTTTGAGAACCTCGATTTCCGGGTAAAGCGGAAAAATAGATTCCTCAAATTTATTGAAAAGCGGGCGTTCTTTTAACGAAAATTCCTGCGACTTAAACTCTTCCCAGCGCGCCTCACCCGAAGGAACAATCCCCGAATACGCCTCTTTGGTGGACACAAAACAGTCCGGAGTCGCAATCAAAACGGAGGTATTTGCGGAGCGGAACGAAACCGGAGTCAAACGGTCACCGATGCCTTCCGCATACGCGCTACCGCCGGTCACCAAAAACGGAACGTCCGCGCCGAGGCTTGCGCCGAGCTTTTCCATTTCCGGCGCGGAAAGGTTTAAACCCCACAGTCTGTTTAAAATCCGGAGAGTTGCCGCCGCATCGGAACTCCCGCCGCCGAGACCCGCGCCGAGAGGCAAATTCTTCACGAGCCGGAGCCGCGCGCCTGCATTTACTTTATATGTATTCTTCAAAAGTTGAGCCGCCCGGTAAACAAGGTCGGATTCCACCGGATACTCCTGAGGCACGCTGTACACAAGCGTAATTTCACCCGAAAGATCCGGTTCCGCCTGGAGCTCATCTCCGGCATAAACCGTTTGAAAAAAGGTACCGAGATCGTGGTAACCGTCCTCGCGTTTCCGGAGAACATCTAAAAAAAGGTTGATTTTAGCAGGAGCAAATTCGGTAATCATAGGAATAAATATAACTTTATCGTAAAATCTAACGATTCTTTTCATTTTTTCTTTCGTTTACCCTAAAAAAAATGTAGTTTCTATCTTTCTTTTAAACAGGCAGTCCCCTATGGTTTTGCGGGAAGCCTTTTTTGTTTTTGGAGATAAAATGATCGACCCGAAACGCCACTTGTTGCGACTGAATGATTGGAGCGAAGAACGCATCCTTGAAACGGTCGATATTGCCATGCGCTTAAAAAAAGAAATTCACGAAGGAAAACCCTCTACACGTTTCCATGGGCAAACCATCGGAATGTTTTTTGAAAAACCTTCCCTCCGTACAATCACCACATTCCAAGTCGGGATTCACCAGCTCGGCGGCGCCGCTGTTATTTTGGATCCCACCTCTATCGGGCTCGGAAAGCGTGAAAGCATTAAAGATGTCGCCCGCTGCCTCTCCCGCTGGGTAAACGCGCTTGTGGTGCGCAGTTTTAAGCAGGAACTGTTGGAGCAACTCGCCGAACACGGTTCGATTCCCATCATTAACGCCCTTACCGACGATTACCACCCCTGCCAGGCAATTTCTTTTGCCCAAATGTTTTTGGAACAGTTCGGCACACTCCGCGGAAAAACCGTAGCGTTTATCGGCGACGGCAATAATGTGGCGAACTCCCTCACCACTCTCGCTTCCAAAGTCGGAATGAATTTCACTCTCGCCTGCCCCAAAGGCTTTGAACAACCGAAAGCCGTTATTGACGAAACCGCCGAAGGTTTCAAACGCCACGGCACCAAATACCGCGTTTTCAACGACCCGAAAGAAGCCGTCAAAGACGCCGATATTCTTTACGGCGACGTATGGGTGAGCATGGGGCAAGAAGGCGGGAAAGATGCCAAACAGGCGTACTTCCTTCCGTTCCAAATCAACGATGAATTACTCTCGTACGCACCGGCGCACTGCATGGTGACTCACTGCCTTCCGGCGCACCGCGGCGAAGAAATTACCGACAGCGTAATGGACGGAAACCGAAACCTGAGTTACGAAGAAGCGGAAAACCGCCTGCATGCCCAAAAAGCCGTTCTTTGGCAGTTAATGAGCCCGACCGACAAGTAAACTCAAGCCGAAATCTGATGCCGGTTCCACGTACGCTGACGGCGCGTGTATTGCCACTGCCGTTGTAAAATCTGTCCGCGAATCGCTTTAAAATCCGTTCCGTGCTCCAAATATTCCCGGAGTTCCGCATAGCCTAAACTCTCAAAAGCGGGGCACGTTTTCGGATAGACTTTAGACAAATTCTCTACTTCCTCAAGCCACCCGGCAGCGATCATCGCCTCAAAGCGCGCGGCTTGCCGCGCACGGAGTTCCGGAGCCGGAAGGTCGAGAAGCCGCGTTTCGATTGCCCCGAGGCCGCCCACCCGGTGACGGGAAAGCGAAGAAAATAATTCCTTTGTTTGTTCGTAAACTTCAAGAACGCGCCAAATACGCTGCGCGTCCCCTTCTTTGATTTTAAGCATCGCCTCCGGATCAATTTCGGTAGCGCGTTTGTATTGAGAAAGCAATCCCTCGCTTTCTTTTTCGGCTTTCAGGCGTTCGCGAATTTCAGGCGAAGGCTTCGGGAGCGCCGGGAGCCCTTCCGAAAGGGATTTCAAATAAAGTCCGGAACCGCCGACAATAATAAAGTTTGTCTCAGGCGCCGCCGCTAAAACGTCTTTCACCTGCTCACAAAAAAGCCCTGCCGAATAAGATTCCCGGGGTGAAAAAAAATCAACCAAATGATGTTTCACCGCCGCGCGTTCTTCCGCCGTCGGCTGCGCCGTCCCAATGCGGAAACCCTCGTAAACCTGTCTTGAATCCATACAGATTACTTCCGCTTGCCGTTCTTTCGCAAGTTTCATTCCGAGTTCCGTTTTCCCGACCCCTGTGGGGCCAACCAAAGCAAATAAAATCGGCATAATAGCCCCCAATCTAATTATATTTTCAGCGAATGAAAAACTTACGGCATTTGATCATCCTTCTTTTCGTGGTCGGAATTTTTATCGGGCTCGGACTTTCGCTCCCGCGCCTCATGAATCACCAAACAAACGCTCCCGAAATCACGGAAAACCTTTCTTCCGCCGAAGCCGAAATCGATACGACTCCTTATCTTCAAAAACTCACCGAAGAAATTCCAGTGATCAAAATTCACCCGGCCCGAAAAAACCGGAAAGAAATTTGGATGCTCGGAAAAGGAATCTCGCTCCCCAATTATTTATTGCGCGCTCAAAATCACTTGAACAAATTCCAAGGCAAAGTTCTCCGTATGGAAGAAATTTTCCCAAACCGCGAAGCGCAAGCCGCCGCCTTTGACTTTCTCACTCCCGAAGGCGACACCATGCAGGTGGAACTTCATATTTCGGATTCCTTTCTCGACAGCGCCTCGAAAATCGCGATTCTTTTTCAAGCGGATTCGCTGAATATTCCGCTTTTGAGCCGTTTAGAGACGCTCGATTACCCCTACGCGTTACTGATTACGCCCTTTGACACCGGCAAAACCTTATTTTCCGACCTGGACCGCTTACAAAATAAAGAACTTGTCGCCTGGCTCCCCATGGAATCGCACTCCTTGCAAGCCAACCGCTTTTCCAACAAAACCATTTCCATTCACCATACCGAACAGGATATTAAGGAAACCATCCAGCAAGCTCACGCCAAAATGCCTTCCGCGATCGGCGCTGCGACCCGCATGGGAGAAAGAGCGGTAGAGCATCCGCAATTATTAAACGCCGTTTTCAAAGCGCTTCGTTCCGAAAGGTGGTGGTTTATGGATTTAACCGAAAGCCGAACCTCAAAAGTGAACGAAACCTGCCAAAACTTTTCATTTCGCTGCCCGGAAGCCTCGATTTACAACACGCAAAAAACCTTGGATCAATTTATCGACGGTGAATTGCGGACGGCTTCGCGCACAGGGAGCGTAATTCTCGTACTCCCGCTTCACGAAAAATCCTTAAACGCTCTCGCGGACATCAAAACAAAAGCCTCTGCCCGCGGAACGGAAATTGTAAAACTTTCAAATATCATCACGTACGAATAGGAGTGATTATGACTGCAAAACTCGGAGTCAATATCGACCACATCGCCACCATCCGCGAAGCCCGGAAAATCCGGGAACCCGATCCGGTAACGGCGGCAATCCTTGCCGAACTCGCCGGCTGTCACGGAATCACCGCTCACCTCCGCGAAGACAAACGCCATATTCAAGACCGCGACATTCGTTTGCTGCGCGGGGTGATTACCACGCACCTGAACCTCGAAATGGCTCCCACCCGGGAAATGACAAACTTCGCAATTGATGTTCAACCGGATATGGTCACGCTCGTTCCCGAAAGCCGTCAGGAAATCACCACCGAAGGCGGGCTGAATGCCGCTGCTAAAACGGATGATTTAACCCAAATCGTGAGCGCGCTGAAAAACAACGATATCCGCGTGAGCCTTTTCATCGATACGGAAACCGATCAGGTGAAAGCCGCCAAAAAAACCGGCGCAGACTTTGTGGAATTCCATACCGGGCGTTTCTGTACCGCCTTTGAACTCGGATCCACCGCCGAATTCGAACGCGAACTTTCCGCTTTGCAGGACATGGTACTGCTCGCCCAAAAATACGGGCTCCGCGTGAACGCCGGGCACGGACTCAACTATCGCAACGTCGGTTATGTCGCCTCCATTGACGGCATTGAAGAATTGAATATCGGGCACAGCATTATCGGGCGCGCAGCGCTTGTGGGAATGGACGCGGCGGTAAAAGAAATGCTCGCAGCCATCAGAAGGTGCGAGCGTTAAAAAACGGCTTTTTTAGCAGAGGATTACTCTTCTTCTGCTAAAAGCACCTCTTTATATTCGTCCACGGTCGCGATATACTCGTCGATCATATCCGGTTTGGAATCCAGATGCGCAAGGATTATTTCCAAATGTTCTTTGTTAAACACGGTTTTCAACTGGCGGGAAGCACGGCCTTTGTAGCCCCATTCCTTAAGAAGTTCATCGGTAATCATAAAACTGTCTTCGAGGCTTGTAAAACGCATTAACCCCCAAATCGCCCAGCATTTTTCAATATTCATGCATTCCGGCACATCGGCACCCGGGCTTGACATGAATTTTTCCAAATGGCGGGAACGCACATCCTTAATCTTATCAATACGCATGTAACCGGTAATCAGGTATTTATTCTTCAATTCGGGGACGCTCGCGCCCTCGTAACGGGTACCGAAAAGGATATAACGGTTTTTATTTTTTACGATCGTGTTGATATTTTTCACATTATAGCAGCTCACAAAGTCGTAAGTACTCGTTTCGTAGTTCGGTTCGTAAAAAAAGCCTTTACCGTTTTCGTTCAGTTGATCGCGAACAGGAACTGCGGACTGGTGACTGGTTTCCACATAAAGCAAAGCCCCGGTTTGAGTTCCGCGGTAATCTTGCCATCCATCTAGGTTGATTTGTGTTTTCGGCATTTTTCTTCCTGTTGGTTGCAATGAATCAATAAAAAAAAGTAACGGGCTCTGAAAAAGCTCGTTCACTTAAATGTTAAGATACAATTTACTTAAACAAACGTCAATGAATCCACAGAAATCGGCTCATTCCAAAAAAAAGAAGCCCCTTTTTTGAAAAATTCGGCAGTATCGGTGGTTAAAAAGCGTATTTTACCGGTTTTGGAAACCCTTTTATCCAGTTCCGGATGCCTCCCGAGATACTCCGCCGTTTTCCGCGCCACAATAGCTCCCTGAGAAATAATTTGAATTCCCGGAGGGGTAAACCGCCGGATTTCGGCCTCAAGCAAGGGATAATGCGTACAAGCGAGGAGAATCGTATCGATTTCGGAATCTCTCGAAAGCAGAGCATCCATATATTTTTGAACAAAATAACCTGCGCCGGGAGAGTCGATTTCACCGTTTTCAATCAAAGGGACCCAAAGCGGGCACGCCTGCTGTGCCACTTGGATTTGGGGAAAGAAACGACTGATTTCAAGCGGATAACTCCCGGAAATGACGGTACCGGCAGTACCGAGAATCCCGATATGCCCCGTTTTCGTATAAAAACCGATTTCTTCGGTAGTGGGGCGGATAATCCCGAGAACCCGGTTTTCCGGAGCAAGCGTGGGGAGCTCGCGCTGCTGAATGGTACGGAGCGCCCGCGCCGAGGCGGTATTGCACGCGAGAATCACCAAAGGGCAGCCTCTTTCAAAAAGAACCTTCACCGCCTCAAGCGTATAACGGTGAATGGTTTCAAAACTCCGCGGACCGTAAGGCGCCCGCGCATTATCGCCGAGGTACAAAAAATCGTACTCCGGAAGCGCCGCTTTCAGTTCTTTTAAAATCGTGAGCCCGCCGAAGCCCGAATCAAAAACGCCAATCATACACCGAGAATATAATAGATTTTTTAGATTTTGTATTATGTCACCCGAAATCTTATCTCCGGAACGCCCATTTTCTCTTTGGAACATTCACGGACTTTTCGGCTCCGGAGCGGTTCTTTTATCCGAAACAAACAGCACGCACGCTTACATGAAAGAACACATCCGCGAACTCCCGCCGGGAACGGTTGTCGTAGCGGACACTCAAAACCAGGGGCGCGGGCGGCACGAACGCACCTGGATTTCACCGCGCGGAAAAAATCTTTATTTCAACACGCTGATTCCGCTGGATTCCATTCCGCAGAAAAACTATTCCGGATTCACTCAAATTACCGCCCTCACGCTCGCCTCCGTTTTAGAGGAATCTGGCGTGAAAACGAGCGTCAAATGGCCCAACGATCTCTTGTGGAACGAGCATAAAATCTGCGGAATCCTCTCGGAACTGTTTTTTATGAATCATCGCCCGTTGCTTTCCATGGGGATCGGACTCAACGTCAATTCGGAAGCGCCGGACTATCAAGACCTCGACCGCAAAGCGGCAAGCCTTTCCATGATCCTCTCGAAAAAACTCAACCGCGAAGTTCTCCTCAATCAAATTCTCCGGAAAATCGAACACTCTCTCCGGGAATTTGCGGAAAACGGTTTTACACCGTGGCTCGAAGCCTGGAAAAAAATGGAAAACTTTGCAGGCCGCGAAGCGCGCGTGATTCGGGGGGAAACCGTTCTCACCGGCACGATTGCCGGAATCAACGACGACGGAAGCCTGCAATTTAAAACTCCGGACGAAAAAATAATCTCCGTATATTCCGGAGATTTGGAAATCTGAATCAGAAAAGGGATAGAAGGGGGAAGTTTGCGCATCAATTGAGTTCGAGCGGTCATGTAAAATTTTTCAAGCCTGTGATGTCATTTCTGCGTTCAGCTCCGGCATGATACTTTGCTTTTAATAAAAGGGGGAGGCCCCCTCGCTTCAACCGGCGTTAATCGCTCCGTCTTTTTCGGCTTCACCCGTCGCCGGCCGTCGCGCGCCGTTTTCCGCTACCCCCTTGAATGCATGATCTTCGGGGATGGAAAGCGGGGACATAAGGGATGTGGGACCAGGTAGCGGCGCACATTTTTTTGCTTTATTAGAACATTCATAAATGAAACTTCTTTATAAATGGCAAATCATACTTATTGGAAAGTTTTACATGAAAGTACAACTTCATTGATGCGCAAAAACAAGTGGATCCTGAACCGAGTTCAGGATGACTGTGTTATGCAACGTTCTTTTTCCGTCATGCTGAATTTATTTTACACACCGATTAGTTCGCGCTTGCATATAATGTCATCGCGAACGCGGAACGCGTGCGGCGATCAAAGATACTTTGTCATTCTCGGACTTGATCCGAGAATCCGGTGAAGAACAATACAGGGTCCGGATGGCCACGAGCGATGATACTTATTACCGCATCGGTTTAGTTCGCTAGGTTTTGTAAGACTTTTCAAACCTGCGGTGATACTTATTCCCTGTTTGCAATTCCCGAGGAACTCGGCAGCAATTTTTTATCCCTAAACGCGATTCTCAATGTTCCGAGACAAATTTTTAGGCTGGAAGCCGCTCCAATTTGTCGCGGAGCGTTGGAATCGCGCGGGAGCGGCATTTTACATTTTCAAGGCGTTTGTATATGCCTTTTCTTCGCGTGAGGGATAGTGACCCGAAGGGCGGAGACGCTTCGCGGCTCCGTTGCACTTGGCGATTTCGCCTTAGTGCAATAGAGCCCGACCCGGCGCATTATAGTGGACCCTGACCAAATGCGGTTGCGCCGGGGCACGCCCGGGAAAATCACTATTTCTTGTAACCTCACTCTCAAGATTTCACTTAATCCCCGTATTTTACTAATTTTGGCGGCTATGGGCTCTAATAATACTGATTTATGGATTGGAATGGATGTCGGCTCCACAACCGTGAAGATTGCGGTGGTCGATCCTCAAACCGGAAAACTGCTGCATAATTCCTACCAGCGGCACAACGCGATGCAAGCCGAAAAAGTGATGGAGCTTTTGAAAGAGGCTCACGCGATGTTCCCCGGGAAAAAATTCGGCGTTGCCTTCTGCGGCAGCGGCGGTCAGCCCTTTGCCGAAGCGACGCACGCTTTTTTTGTGCAGGAAGTGGTCGCTAACGCTCTCGCAGTACGTTCTCTCCACCCGGAAACCCGGGTCGCGATCGAGCTCGGCGGGCAGGACGCCAAAGTGATTTTCTTTGAGAAAGACAGAACCACCGGTAAACTCATCGCTTCCGATATGCGCATGAACGGCGTTTGCGCGGGCGGGACCGGCGCTTTTATCGATCAAGTCGCGGAACTTCTCCGTATTAAAACCGAGCAGTTCGAGTCTTACGCTTCTCAGGGAAAAAAGGTTTACGAGATTTCCGGGCGGTGCGGCGTATTCGCCAAAACCGATATTCAGCCGATGCTGAACCAGGGGATCGCTAAAGAAGATATTGCTCTTTCGAGTTTCCACGCGATTGCGAAACAAACCATCGGCGGGCTCGCTCAAGGGATGGAAATCAAGCCGCCGGTGATGTTTGAAGGCGGCCCTCTCACGTTTAACCCGACTCTCGTGCGGGTGTTTAAGGAACGCCTCGGGATTTCCGACGAGCAGGCGATTATTCCGGAGCATTCGGAAATTTTTGTCGCGCTCGGCGCGGCTCTTTCCCTCGGTTCCATGTTTAACGAGAAAGAAAGTCATTACGATGAAAGCGCTTCTCTCGATGCGCTCGCACATTTTAACGCTACAAGACAAGCGGAACGCGGGAACGACGGCGAGCCGTTTTTCAAGAATGAGGCGGAGCTTGCCGCTTTTAAAAAACGTCATCCGCTCGCGAGTCCGCACTATCCCCAACCGGTTTCCGGTTCCGTGGTGAACGCTTACCTCGGTATCGACGCAGGCTCCACCACCACCAAGATGGTGCTTCTCGATGAAAACGAACAGGTAATCGACGGGTTTTATGCCGGGAACGACGGCGAGCCGCTCGCGGTTTTAAAACGCGCTCTCGTTTCTCTCGCCGACCGCTACGAAGAGTTCGGTTGCAAGCTGAATATTCTCGGCGTGGGCACCACGGGCTACGGTGAACAGCTTTTCGCGAAAGCGATTAAGGCGGATTACCATACGGTAGAAACCGTCGCCCATGCAAACGCCGCCCAATACCTCCATTCCGATGTTTCATTTATTCTCGATATCGGCGGGCAGGATATGAAAGCGATTTCCATTCAAGACGGCGTGGTGACGGGAATCATTTTGAACGAAGCCTGTTCCTCGGGCTGCGGTTCCTTTATTGAGACTTACGCGCGCTCCCTCGGTATCCCTATGGAACAAATTGCGGAGCTTGCATTTAACGCCAAGAGTCCATCGAAACTCGGGAGCCGCTGCACCGTATTCATGAACAGTTCCATTATCACGGAACAGCGCGACGGCAAACAGCCCGAAGATATTATCGCCGGAATCTGCCGCTCTATTATCGAAAACGTTTTCACCAAAGTGATCCGCATCCGTAACCTCGAGACCCTCGGTAAAGTGGTGGTGGTTCAGGGCGGGACTTTCAAAAACGACGCCGTTCTCCGCGCATTTGAACAACTCACGGGTTTTACGCCGATTCGCCCGGAACGCCCGGGGGAAATGGGAGCGATCGGTATTGCGCTCCTCACCAAACGCCACATGGAGAGTAAGCGGGCGGAAAACCCGGAGACGCCGAGTTCGTTTGTCGGACTTGAAGCCATGCGGACCTTCAGCTGGGATAATAAGCCCGGGCAAATCTGCAAATACTGTACCAACCATTGCAGCCGCACGATCGTTACGTTCAGCGACGGTTCGAGTTTTGTAACAGGTAACCGCTGCGAACGCGGCGAAGTTACCGCCGACCCGAACGATCCGGAAACGAAAAAAATCGTGGCGGAAATTCACAAAAAAATGCTCGCCGTCCCGGACATGATCAAGCGCACAAACCAGCTTCTCGTGAAAGATTACGGTCCGGCTCCACTGGTGCCGCAATCCGGAAAAACCATCGGTATTCCGCGGGTACTCGAATTTTGGGTGAGTCTCCCCTATTGGAAAGCATTCTTTACCTCGCTCGGCTACAACGTGGTTATCAGTAAAATAAGCGATTATCCGTTGTTTGAAAAAGGGCTTCACAGCGTTCCTTCGGACACGGTTTGTTTCCCGGCGAAACTCGTACACGGACACGTTCTCGACCTTATCGAGAAAAAGGTGGACCGGATTTTCTTCCCATGCATGATCGCAGTCCCGAGCGACCACAGCAAATTTCAAGCCACCGCCGTTTGCCCCGTGGTGCAAGGCTACCCGAACGTTTGTAAAAACACGGACGATCCGGAAGGGCGTTACCATACGCCGCTTGATCAGCCGACATTCCACTGGTTCGATACCAAACTCCGCCGGAGCCAGACCATCGACTGGTTCCACGAAAACTGGAAACTCTCGAAAAAACTGCTCGATAAAGCAGTGACCGAAGGCGAAAAAGCGTTGCAGACTTACCGCGATACTCTCCTTGCCGAAGGCGGACAAATTCTCGAAGACACGAGAAAAAAAGGTCAGTTCGCGGTGGTCATTGCCGGAAGACCTTACCACGCCGACACGCTCGTGAATCACAACGTCGCCACGCACTTTACTTCTATGGGAATCCCGGTGCTCACCACCGAATCGCTCCCGGGAGTTTACGATCAGGACGTTCCGAAAGTCACGCGTATCGAACTCAAGAATACCTTCCATTTGAGAATGCTCGGCGCCACCATGATTGCGGCTAACGATCCGGCGATCGAACTCGTGCAGATTGTAAGCTTCGGCTGCGGACACGATTCCATTCTCACCGACGAAATGAACCGCATTCTTCATTTGTCTTCATCGAAAGAACTGCTTATGCTGAAACTCGACGAAGGCGATGCGCGCGGTCCTGTGGGGATTCGCGTTAAGAGCTTTATCGAAACGGTTCGCGCGCGGAGAGCGGCCAAGTTCCCGCCGAAAGCGCCGTCGAACGAACCTTTGTTTACGGCTCCTTTCACCAAAGAGGACAAAGCCAAACGCACCATTCTCATTCCGAATCTCTCGCCGGGTTTCGGACCGCTCGCAGCTTCTTATTTTGACTTGCTCGGTTACAAAACCGTCACGCTCCCCATGGCAAACGCCCGCGCTATCGAACTCGGGAAAAAATACGTCCATAACGACATTTGTTTCCCGGGGC
Organism: Fibrobacter sp.; assembly: GCA_031271785.1. Classification (GTDB taxonomy): domain Bacteria; phylum Fibrobacterota; class Fibrobacteria; order Fibrobacterales; family Fibrobacteraceae; genus JAISUZ01. The sequence goes on from JAISUZ010000112.1 coordinate 60,559, forward strand.
AAGTGAATATCGGCGAGAACCTCCTTTGGCTCGAAGAACATCCGGAAGTACTGCAAACCAACATCGCCATTGGGCTTGCCAAAAACTGTGAAAACTGTCGCGCCGTTCAATACGCGACTCTCGCCCGGAAAGCGCTCGATGAAGCCGGTTTCACGGATGTTTCGATTATCACCACCGGAAGCGACACCAAATACATGCATCCCGGCTTTAAACTCGGGCTCGATTTCCAACTGCACATGCTTTGGGGAATTGCCGTTATGGATTCGGTGGAAACCATGTACCGCGCCTGCCGCCCTTACGAATTGCAGAAAGGCGATACGCAGAAAGTTTACGACAAATGGCTCCCGCGCTTAATGCACACTATCGGTAAAACTTCCAAAATATCGATCGCTTACCCGCGCCAGGTGCTCCATATGTTCGACGAATGTATCGCGGAATTCAACGCAATTCCGGTGGATAGGACCGTCAGAAAACCGCGCGTTTCCGTACTCGGCGAAATTCTTATGAATTACCATCCGAGCGCAAACGGTTACATCGAAGAATATTTGATGAACAACGGCATGGAAGTCGTGCTCCCGGGAATGATGGACTTTTTCCGCGTAGACGAAGTAGTGCGCAATGAAAAAATTTCCCGCGGTCTCATTCAAAATCCGCTCCTCAACCGCGTGGTAGGGAACATCACGGCGAGTATTTATACATTCGCCGTGAAAACCGTCGGCAAAAAACTCAAACAATTCAAGTGGTATGAACACCACGCGGATTGTTACGAACTCGTACACTTAATCGGCGACATTATCGACCCGAGCTACAACACCGGCGAAGGCTGGCTCATTCCGGGAGAAATCCTCTACAATGCCGCGCAAGGCGTAAACAGTTTTGTGATTCTCCAACCGTTTGCCTGCCTTGCAAACCACATTTCCGGCCGCGGGCTCACGAAAGCCGTGAAAGCCAAGTTCCCTCATATTCAAGTGCTCTCGCTTGATTATGACCCGGACACGAGTTTCGCCAACATCGAAAACCGCCTCCAAATGTTAATCATCAACGCCAAAGAACTCGAAAAGGCAAATACCTCCAAAGAAAGCTAGTATGTTACAAGTCTCTCAAGTCAGTTTACAATATGGCAGCCGTTCCTTATTCAAAGATGTGAACCTCACTTTCCAAAAAGGAAACTGCTACGGCGTGATCGGCGCAAACGGCGCCGGAAAATCCACTTTTCTTAAAATCCTCTCCGGAGACTTGGAACCGAACACCGGCGAAGTCATCAAAGACCCGGGCGAACGCATTGCGGTTTTAAAACAGGATCACTTCGCCTACGAAGAATTCACGGTATTTGAAACCGTGATGATGGGACACACCGAACTCTACGAACTGACTCAAAAACGCGAAGCCCTCTACGCTCTCCCGGAAATGACCGAAGAACAAGGCATGGAAGCGATGGAAATCGAAACCCGGTTCGGAGAAATCGGAGGCTACGAAGCCGAATCCAGCGCCGCCGTGCTCCTCAAAGGGCTCGGAATCCCCGAAGAACTCCACGGCGTGAAAATGTCCGAACTTGACGGCAGCCAAAAAATCCGCGTGCTCCTCGCACAGGCGCTTTTCGGTAACCCCGATATTCTCCTCCTCGACGAACCCACAAACCATTTGGATGTTGAATCCATCAACTGGCTTGAAGACTATTTGGAACGCTTTGAAAACACCGTGATCGTGGTATCGCATGACCGTCACTTCTTAAACCGCGTTTGCACGCATATTTGCGACATCGACTACGGCAAAATCCATATTTATGCCGGAAACTACGAATTTTGGTACGCCGCAAGCCAACTCGCTCAAAAACAGCGCAAAGACCAAAACCGCCGCGCCGAAGATAAAATCGAAGAATTAAAAGCGTTTATCCGCCGCTTTGCCTCGAACGCCTCCAAAGCGAAACAAGCCACCAGCCGCAAAAAATTGCTCGACAAAATGACGGTCGAAGAAATGCCCGCTTCGAGCCGCAAATTCCCGTGGGTCAGTTTTAAAATGGACCGGGAACCCGGAAAAATCGTACTGGAACTCCAAGACTTAACCATTGACGCCGGCGAAGGCGGTAAAATAGAAAACCTGCAATTCTCCCTCGGAAACACCGACCGTGTAGCTCTTGTGGGCGAATACGACGTACTGAAAACCGCGTTTTTCCAAACCCTGGCCGGAGAAAAAGAACCGGAAAAAGGAACCGTCAAGTGGGGCAGCACCATCACTTACAGCTATTTTCCGAGAAACAACGACGCCTATTTCGACACCGACTTATCGCTTGTGGACTGGCTGCGCCAATACAGCAAAGAACAAGACGAAACCTTTATCCGCGGCTTTTTGGGACGCATGCTCTTTACGGGCGAAGAAGCCCTGAAATCCGCGCGGGTACTCTCCGGCGGCGAAAAAGTACGTTGCATGCTCTCGCGCATGATGCTTGCAAACGCGAACACGCTCATGCTCGACGAACCCACCTCGCACCTCGACCTCGAATCCATCACGGCGCTCAACAACGGTCTCATCAACTTCCCGGGTCCGGTTATTTTCTGCACTCAAGACCACGAATTTGCACAAACCGTCGCGAACCGCGTTTTGGAACTCACGCCGAACGGCTACCTCGACCGCACCATGACCTTCGACGAATGGCTCTCCACCAAAAAAGGAAGCAGGAAGTAGAAGTCATTTCGGAAAAGTGAAACGCGATCCGGGATCTCCTGTAAGAATACTCTCCCCAACACATCCCTCAATTCAAATAATAAGCCACACCAAATTTTAATTGTACGTGATTCACTTCGGCGAGCGAAGAATCCGTATTTCCGATAATCGCAAGTTTGCAATCTATTTTTACTTTATTCTTAATCGTAAAACCAAGTCCGAGCGGTATCACGTTAATATAAATGTCTTTCCGGCCTTTGATCCAATTATCCTTATTGTCATTGTTCACAACTTTAGAATAAACAGGAATATCCAACAAAAGACCGACGGCAAAGAAAAACGAACCATAACGGCGCGGCGTGAATTGAAGCGTAACCGGAGTATTCAACATCCACTCATTCAGGCTTACGTCAATATCAGGATCTTTAATCGAATGGTATTCCAAATTCACTTCCGGCGCAATGCTTAAACGACTGCCCAACGGAATGCGAACAGCACCGCCCAATTCAAAACCAAAGCCCAAGCCGCCAACCATTTCATAACCGTAATCATTAAAATCAGCAGTCATTATATGCTCAGAGAATCCGGCTTTCAGCCCAAACTGCACTTTGCTTTCCTGTGCAAATGTAAAAGATACGCTCACAAATATTAACCACAAAACCAGTTTCTTCATGTAAATCCTTTATCGGAATTGAAAATTGCGCGGCAAAAATAATAAAAAACAGAAAATAAATCTACTGTTATTTTCTTTCCCCTGCCCTTTTATACTTACGCCGAATTTACTTACACACCATAGCAAAAATACAAAGCATGTTACATAATAAATTAAATTTGAACGATCGAATATCCGAAAATCATTAAATATTCCAAATATAAACCGTCTGATAAAGGAATGAAATGTATCTGCTTCACGGAAAACTAAATGCAAAACAAGGGCATGCAGACGAGCTTGCCGATATTTTATTAAAAGCATCCAAGCGGGTAGCTACTATGAAAGGCGTCAAAGAATATTTATAAATTCAATCGCCGGAACAGCCAAAGACTTGACAAGAACATAAACAAAACAATTCGGGAGTCCGGGTTCATCCTATCCTGAAACTTTTTACTTGATTAAAGAAGCAACTTTCCTTCACAAATACAACACGAATAGCAAAAAAAGAATATATTTCGGAACACCGTTGGCGGACGATTGGCGGACACAGCGGCGAATATTCAAGAATCGGCAGCAATTTACAAACAGCGCATTGTGACAAACAAAACAAAAACTCACAGCCGAATATTCGGACTTGACATACTGAGAGCCTGTGCCATTATGACGGTTGTAATCGGACACGGTACTTATTTATTGCCTTCAAATTTATCCAAAATATGCAGCCACATTTTCGGCTATGACGGAGTTTCGATATTCTTCGTTTTAAGCGGTTTTCTAATCGGCGGCATTTTAATAAAAACATTAGAGAAAAAAAGAGGTCAGAAAAGAGTACTGCTTAACTTTTGGATTAGACGATGGTTCAGAACCATACCCCCTTATTTTTTAATATTGACAATATTATTGATATCTCATTTGCTGTTCGCGAAAGGATTTAGTTTCAGCAAAAATTCCCCTTTAAACTTTTTCACTTTTACTCAAAATTTATTTTACAGACACCCTGACTTTTTCCCCGAAGCATGGAGTTTACCGATAGAAGAGTGGTTCTATTTATTAATCCCGCCTATCATTCTGGTTTTCATCTTCTTTAAACGAAGTGTAAAAACATCGGTTTTATGTACCGCACTCAGTATTTTGATTGTTATAACATTATTCAGGTTTTACAGATACAGTAATATTCCCGTAGAAACTTTACCTGATTTTTCACTTGAAGAATGGGATTTGCAGTTTAGAAAACAAGTCATTACAAGACTCGACAGTTTAATGTTCGGAATGATTGGCGCCTTCTTGCAATATTATTACAGGGAATACTGGCTGAAATACAAGAAAACATTACTTTGTCTCGGAGTGTTATTATTTGTGATAAATAAATTTTTTATAGATCCGAGTATTTCAATCGGTAGTTTATACAATTGCGTCTTTTCTTTCTCCGTTACTTCTTTTGCAACACTCCTGCTCCTGCCGTTTTTAAGTGATTTTAAAACTTATAAGAACGGATTCATACAAAAAAGTATTACAACAATAAGTTTAATTTCGTATTCCATGTATTTGGTAAATTTATCTCTTGTTCAACTTTTGATTTTAAACCATATCCCTTGGGACATTATACCCAACCGTTATATCATGGGCGGAACAAGATATTTGTTATATTGGTTCTTAACCATTTCATTATCAATGACTATTTACAAATACTTTGAAGTTCCAACAATGAATTTACGAGATAATAAAACAATCAAGAAATGGCTGCGGATTTAAACGAGCCGTTCATTCCGGAATTAAAATAACAAACAAAAAAAAATAAAAATATGAATCCGATCATTTTAGAGAAAGTAACCGAAGAAGACATTGCGCTTATCGAACAGTGGTTGCATAAAGTCTATATTAAGAAATGGTACGACCCTATAAACGAATGGCTCGATGAAATAAAAAATCGAAATGGTGAATACAACTTCATAAAACATTTTATAGTAAAACACAATTCCGTAAAAATCGGATTTTGTCAGTATTACGATTGCTTTGCGGCCAAAGAAGAATGGTATGAAATAGACAAACCGAATCAAACATAC
>JAISUZ010000034.1 GCA_031271785.1 Fibrobacter sp.
GAGTATTGCGCAATGCCCCAAAGGTTGGATATGATCCAGTAAAGCACAAGCCCTGAAGGCATCACGGCGCTGAATACAAACATCATGATGGGCATCATCCATGTCATCATCTTTTTCTGAGTCGGGTCGGATATGGCGGACATGGATTGTTTGGTTTGGAAATAAGTGGTGAACAGCATGATGATCGGGAGGATCGCAAGGCCCGAGGGCATAAGGAAAGGGATCGAGATGCCGTCCCACAGGACGTCGGAGCGGGAGAGGTCTTGAATCCAGCCGAAGAACGGCATGCCGCGCAATTCTACCGCGCGCCCGAACACCATAAAGAGACCGAAGAATATCGGGAGCTGAATGAGCATCGGGAGGCACCCGCCCGTGCAGGAGGCCATCGGATTGATTTGATGCTTGGCGTAAAATTCCATGATCGCGGCTTGTTTCTTTTGCGGTTCGCTGCGGTATTTCAGGTTGATGGCATCCAGTTCGGGTTTGTATTGTTGCATGGCCTTGGTGGAGCGAAGCTGTTTGAGCGTGAGCGGCGTGGTGACGAGCTTCACGAGGATGGTGAGCAAGATGATGGCGATGCCGTAGTTCGGGATAAAGCCGTAGAACGCTTTCAAGAGCGACAGAAGCAGTCCGCAAATGCCGACAAACCAAACATCGGCGCCGATGAAGCTCCAGCCGCTTACAATTACTTTTTCATAGCCTTTTCCGAGAGATTTGACTTCGCCCCAGTCAAGCGGGAGTATCATTAAGTCAAATTGCAGGCCTTCGGCGTCTTTTAAATAATCCGAAAGGGTGACTTGATAAGTGCCCGGGTCTTTCGAGTCAAATTCGCTTGCCTTAAACGGTGCGGCCGTAATGGTGGCGGCGACCGGTTCCGGGTATTGTACGGAGAGCGCGAAATATTTCCGGCGGAGCCCCGCCCAGCTGATGCGCCCTTCTTCTTTGTTAAAGCTTTTCTTTTCGGTGATGGTTTCGCGTTCCACAATCCCGGTTTGGTTGAATATCACTTCGCTGAAGAAGTAAGAGGCGCCGAAAAAGCTTTTGCCTTTCGGGAACATTTCGGTTTCGCGAAGCCCGCCGTTTAACGAGAGGGCGTAATCATTGGGCTGGAAGCCCAGGAAGTTCGCAGTATGCCCAACGGAGACGCCATCCGGCGTAAACGAATATTCCCGGATGACCTGGTTGCCCGCAGCGTCGCTGAAGATGAAAGTGACGGTGGTGTCGGTTTCGACTTTAATTTTTTCGGGTACGTTGCCGGCGACTTTGAATAGCTGTCCGTCCAAGTCCACGTTATCAAGTTTTAAGCTGAGTACGCCGAGAGCGGTATCTGCAATGACTTCCGGATAATGACCGGCAGTATCTTTTAAGGTATGAATGACGATGCTTGAAATTTTTGCACCGCGGTTATCGAGAGTGACGGTGAAGTGTTTATTTTCTACCGTAATTTTCCGGGGCGTGACCGCAGTAGCGGCAGAGTCGGCGGTGAGGGTGTCTTCGGGAGCGGCTTCCGCGACTTTGAGTTCGGGCGTTTTTTTGCCGAGTACGAGAGGCGCTTCCGCAGAAGAATCCGCCGCCGCGAGCGTTAATTTTGAGGAGGGCGCCGCACCGGACTCTTCCGTTTGAGTTTGCGCTTGCTGCTTTGCCGCTTCCTGTTTGGCTTTTGCATTTTGATTCGATAATTGTATGGACCAAATCAAAAGCCCGGCAATGACAAGCGATCCGATCAGTGTATTTTTTTTCATAAAGATTTCCTTGTAACGGGCGGTACAGGGTCGTAACCGCCTTTACAAAAAGGGTGACAACGTAAGATGCGGAAAACCGCAAGATAGAAACCTTTTATCAATCCGTGCGTTTCAATAGCTTCCACAGCGTAATGAGAGCACGTGGGGTAAAACCGGCACGAGCCCCGGAAGAAATAAGGGTGGATGATTTGATAAAGGCGAATAGGGAAAACGAAAGCGGCGCGTGCGCCCTTTTGAAGTCGCGAAATGGCCTTCACGGCGAGCCCCAGTTCATTTTTTCAAAGATAAAATCAGAAGATTCGCGGAGCCGGAGTGCGGTGACTTCTGCGGCTTTATCATTCACAAGCACAATGGCCCACACCGGATTCTTTATTTGAGGGATCGCGCTTAAAAACAAATGCCTGAGTACCCGGCGGCACCGGTTACGGTAAACCGCATTGCCGTTCTTTTTTTTGGCGATAAAACAAAAACGGCAAACGCCGTCCGGACTGGGGATCCACTTCATCATGAGTGACGGGGTGTGGATTCGTTTGCCATGACGGGCGATTTGCTGAAACTGTGGCTGCGAATGCAACCGACTGGAGCGGAGCGGAGCCAAAAGCCGCGCCCCGGTTACTTTTTATAGATGGTATCGCTTACGGTTAAACGTTTACGCCCTTTGGCGCGACGACGACTGATCACCGCTTGACCCCAACGGTCTTCCATGCGCGTGCGGAAGCCATGCTTGTTGGCGCGTTTGCGGTTATGGGGCTGAAATGTTCTTTTCATAAGTCAAACCTTTAATAACAAATTGAAGTCCAAATGTAATAAAAGTCTTTGGAATATCAAGGTTCATTTCGCGGTTTGTCTGCCGAATTTTTCCAAATAACGCAATCGGCCGGACTCCGGGCACCGGACTCTATGCGTTTTTCTATATTTATGCATAAATAAAACCAACGCAAAGGATATGTCATGGATTTTAAAGTGAAAGATTTGAGCCTCGCCGCCTGGGGAAGAAAGGAACTGGATTTAGCGGAAACCGAAATGCCAGGCCTGATGTCGCTGCGCAAGGAATATGCCGGAAAATTCCCGCTGAAAGGGGCGCGCATTATGGGGAGCCTCCACATGACGGTTCAAACTGCGGTTTTGATTGAAACGCTTACCGAACTCGGCGCGGCGGTGCGTTGGGTTTCCTGTAATATTTTCAGTACCCAAGATCATGCCGCCGCGGCGGTAGTGGTTGGGAAATTGGGTTCTCCGGAGAATCCGCAGGGCGTTCCCGTTTTTGCATGGAAAGGCGAAACACTCGAAGAATATTGGGATTGCACCGAACGCGCGCTCGCGTTCCCGAACGGGGAACTCCCGAATTTGATTCTCGACGACGGCGGCGATGCGACGATGCTTGTGGTTCGCGGCGCCGAATTTGAAGATGCCGGTAAAATCCCCGAGTTTAACCCGGGTACGGATTCCGAAGAATGGGGCGTGTTCCTCGAGACTTGCCGCCGCGTAGCGGCGACGGATCCGAAACGCTGGACGCGCACCCGCGCTTCCGTGAAAGGCGTTTCGGAAGAGACCACGACAGGCGTTCACCGCCTTTATGAGATGTCGAAACAGGGGCGGCTCCCGTTCCCGGCAATTAACGTTAACGATTCAGTGACTAAGTCCAAATTCGATAATTTGTACGGCTGCCGCCATTCGCTCATTGACGGGATCAACCGCGCGACCGATGTGATGATGGCCGGAAAAATCGCCGTTGTCTGCGGTTACGGCGATGTGGGTAAAGGCTGCGCTCAATCGCTCCGCGGTCAGGGCGCCCGCGTGATCATCACGGAAATCGACCCGATTTGTGCGCTGCAGGCGGCGATGGAAGGTTATGAAGTAAAAACCCTCGACGATGTGATTTCATTCGCCGATATTTTCGTGACGACCACCGGCAATAAAGACATTATTTCCGCCGAAGGTATGGGAAAAATGAAGCACCGCGCGGTAGTGGGAAACATCGGGCATTTCGATAATGAAATCGATATGGCGGGCTTAAAGAATATTCCCGGGATTCGCCGGAATGAAATCAAGCCGCAGTATGACGAATGGATTTTCCCGGATGGGCACAGCGTGCTGATTCTCGCGGAAGGCCGTTTGCTGAATCTCGGCTGCGCGACAGGGCACCCGAGTTTTGTAATGAGCGCAAGTTTCACGAATCAGGTGATTGCGCAAATCGATCTTTGGCTGAACGCCGGCGGGAAACCGACCGTTTCCGGCACTCATTACGAAAACGGGAAGGTTTATACGCTCCCGAAGATTTTGGATGAGAAAGTGGCGCGGCTCCATTTGGAAAAACTCGGCGTGCATTTAACAACGCTCACCAAGTCTCAAGCCGATTACATCGGCGTTCCGGTGGAAGGGCCGTACAAAACGGAATTTTACCGGTATTAATTGATTGTTACCAAGGTTGCGATTACTTAGGGGCACAAATATTGTGCCCCTGTATTTTTCATATTTGCAAACCCAATTGGATTCTGAAACATCCTGAATTTATTTCAGGATCAGGGTGACCTTTTGTGTCTTTACCTTTTCCCAATTCCCTTGTCCCTAACTTTCATACCCGAAAAGCCTGTTTTGTGTGGCAGGGATGCGACAGGAACTGCGGAGACGCGCGGAATCTTTGTTCTTCGGGTAAGCATCGGCGCGGCTCCGTTTTGCCGGCATCGGTTTAGTTCGCGATGTGATGTGAGACTTTCCAAGTCTGCGGCGATACTTATTAGCGGTATCTTTGATGCCGTGCAAAATGCAAGCCCGGTCGCCGCCTTGGCGGGGAGCCACCCATAAAAACAGGGAATCGGTTTAGGGACGGCTGCAGATTCCGGCGTAATCACAAATTCGGCAATGATCGTCTTTTTCACATTGAGAGAACGGAAGGCTTTCATCGAATAAGTCTTCTAATTTGTTTGTGAAAAATTCCATAAACTCGTTTTTCAAAACTCCGAAATCGGTAACGGGGTCGCCTTTGTTGAATTTGAGCGCGGGGCGATAATCGTCTTTCCATGCCGCGAGCGGGAAAAGTAACGCCGGAGAGATCGCGTTCGCTCGATACGCCGTTTCCGAAAGGATCGCGCAGTATAAAAAAGTTTGGAACATGTAACCTGATTTTTTCGGGCGGCCGCTTTCAAAAATTTGAGCCATGTCCACCGGAAAATCCTCATCTCCCGCGGGTTTGCCGGTTTTATAATCCACTACGCGAATTGTGTCCCCGGCTTTGTCGATCCGGTCGATAATGCCGCCGGTCTTAATTTTGGTTCCGTCCCGAAGAGTGATGACAAATGAATGCAGGGTTTCCGTTTCACGGATTTCCGCGTTCTGTTTCCGATCGTATTCGATGGTATTCTTCGCCATTTTTCGAATGACATTGAATACAAGTTTCTGACTTCCGTTGTATTCTTCGGCGATTTTTTTCGTATTCCATTTTTTCTCAAAATACCATTCGTTAAATGCTTTTTCGATGAGTGTTTCCAAATCGCCTAACGGATGATTTTCCTGATAATACCATTGCATGGTTTGGTGAAAAATATTCCCCATTGTCAATGCGTTGATTTCTTCGGCGGCGTCTTCCGGTTTCTGAATACCGGCGACATACCTGAAATAAAATTGAAGCGGGCAATCGATGAATTTGTTAAACGCGCTCGGCGATAAAGGAGTTTTCGCATTTTCATCGTATTTCGTTTTAAGATTTGCGATCATTTCTCCGGTTTTGGGTACGGAAATGGCTTTTCGTACGCCATTATTTTTTACTTCACTTTCAAGACTGATACGAGTGATGTCTCGGCCGGAAAGCAAGAGTTGCATTAGGTAATGACTCATTTCGCCTTTGCCTGCGGACTTTTTTCCAATGTTGTACGCAAACGTTACATTTTTGGCTCGCTTTAACAGGCGCGCCAAATTGTATTTTTCTTCGGCTTCCTGCTCGGGAATACTCGGGAGTCCGAACGCGCCGCGAAGCAATACCGGAATAAACGAACTTTCGCTTTCAAGTTTAGGGAACACGCCTTCGTTCACGGAAAGCATAAGAATGTTTTCAAAATCCATGCTGCGGGTGTCCGACATGGCCATGATCTGCAAGCCTTCCGCCGGTTCTCCGGAATAGGAAATTTTTACCGAAATCAAAAGCCGTTTGATGAGTTTATATAAAATGTCCCTACTGCCGATATAAGCGATGATGTTATTAAGCGCGGTCAGCATTTTATGGCACTCGGAGAGCGCCACCACTTCAAGCTGTTTTTTCGTTTCCTTTTGCTCTGCCTGGTTGAGGATAAACTCTTGCAAACAAAGTAAATACTCCTTCGGTTTTTGAGCGGGGTCGCTTTTTCTTAAGCGTTCCATTTCGTGAATGAGTTCGCTCGCCGTTTGCGATTGAATGAGCGAATAAAGAATTGCGATATTCGGTTCCGTGTTTTCGGGCAGTGCGCTGAGCGTTGCCGGTAAAAGTTTTTCATCGCAGAGAATAATGGCGGTGTTTGGTTTTTTAAAATCCGGATTTTTGATGCCGGCGAGCCATTCCCGAATATAACCTGTTTGCATAACCGGATTTAAGACTTCGACAAAGGCAAATTTTGCCGGAGAAATAATCTCGAAATCCGCTTCATCTTTGAAAACAAAGGATTTATGTTTCAGTTTTTCAAGAAGCATTTTTTCGGCCGGGCTCATCTGATTAAAGCCTACGAACACATATTGCTCCGCATCGAATTTCCGAACGTCGAAATGTTCGCAAACGTCACGCATGAGGTTCCCCTCATAAGTTATTTTTTTCCTCCGGAGATTTTCATTGAAATCCGTATAAACGAGAGTAAGGCGGTTCCAAATATCGAAAAACTTGTTTTGCAATACCGATTCTTTGCTGAACTTGAAAAATTTCCGGATCAATTCTATTTGCTCCGAATCCAAAAACTCAAGACTTTCCAATTCTTTATGCTCGCTGATGACTCTGAATATCCGCACCGGATCAAGCAAAGCTTTATCAATATCGTTAAAATCATTCAGCAGAATTTCGCCGAAAAAGTAAAACTCATCGAAGCTTTCGTTTGTATTCAAGACTTTTTGGTAAGAGCGGTAAAGTTCCCAGACAAGCGAAATTTTCTGTATCGAATCGTCATACAAATTCAAATCGCTCGCGCTTGAAAACAACTGAACCATACTTTTGTACTTCGGCGCCCAAACAGGTTTTCCGCCGGCCAGTTCCGAGAAATACTTGTTCATGAAAAGTCTTGTCCGGCGAGAGGGCGCAATAATCGTGAGGTTTTGCAAACGGTTTGCAGCACCGAAGGCAGCATATAATTTTTGAGCGACTTCTTCAAGAAAAAGAGACACTTTCCACCTCCGTAATCTGCTTTTGATTCAAATACCACAGATACGCTTTTGCATTCGGATAGCCCATCTTCAATAAAAAATCCGTGTATTCGCATATTTGTTTTTTGTGCGCCGCCATTTCTTTACCGGTTTTGTAATCGACCACAATAGCATTCTTGTCTTTGTCAAACATGACTCTGTCCGGGCGTTTCTCTTTACCGCCTTCCGTCAAAATCGAACATTCGTTTAGAATTTCGTAACTTCCGGAAAACCATTCTTCTTTACCGGATTGCAAAATAATTAGTTTGATTTCTTGGACCAAACCAGCCGATTTTTCTTGCGGGATCATTCCGAGAGAAACCGCGTTTTGTACTGCCGTTTCTACGGTATCGAAAGTACTGATATTCTCAAAAATATAGTGAATCGTATTCCCTTCTTTTACGGAATCTTCATTTCCGCCGCGCGCGAATAAAACCGCTTCCGCATTCGGATAAATTTCCGCCGGGCTCTCGTTTGCATTCCAGACAACGTTTTGTTTACCTTTCGCCGGGTCTCGAAAGGGATTCCCAGTGGTTTCTTCCGCATTTGCTTTTGACGGAGAAACGGCGCCTAGATTATACACATCACAATCCTTAATATATTCTTTAATATAATCCTTAATAAAATCTTGAATATTTTTGAATTCCGACTTTTCACCGGGTTTTCTTGCGAGAATCACCAAATTATTCTCGGCTCTCGTTAAGGCGACATAAAGCACATTCAAATTGTCCATTTTCTGCGCTTCGTTTTCCGTCAGATATTCTTCTTGAAAAACCGAATTTTTCATTCTTTCGCCGTACTCTACAGGCATCATCGCGAGATCAAACGGTTCCTTTTTTCCGCACAAAAGAATATCACCGGATTTATTCATGGGCCAATCTACAAACGGTACGATTACCGAGTGGAATTGAAGTCCTTTGGATTTATGAACGGTCATTATCAAAATACCGTCACGCTTGCCCTTTACCGGGAGCGGCAAGCTTTCTTCGCCGAGTTTTTCTTCCCAGTATTCCAAAAACCGTTTCACATCGCTCGTGTTTTTCGATATGTATTCCGCAAGTTTATCCATAAAGGAAAACAGGAACGGAGAACACACCGGATTCCCCGTTAAATTAAACTTCCGGGAAAGTGCTTCCACCAATTCGTAAAGCGGGAGATTGAAATCAATACCATTCAGCACATTTTGAATGGCCTCTTTTCTCAAGGCTTCAACGCTTTCCCCCATTGCCGTAAAGACTTCGGCTTTGGCGACACTGTCTTTCGGTTCCGCGATGATTTTTAATGCCGAAATTAATAACCGGATTCCCTTAGAGGATTTTAATTGATACGCATCTTCGGAAATTACCCGGCAATTCGATAATTTATTTGCAATTTGGCGAATTTGTTCGTTTTTCCGGCAGAGAATGCAAATATCGCCTTCCTTCACGCCGCTCGATAAAAGCATTTCCACTTTCTCAGCGATTTTATCAAGCATTACATTTTCACTTTCATCGGTTTTATAGGTGTTTGATCTTTTGCCGGCAACAAACTCCACCGACACATACCCTTCTTCATTCTTCTGAACTTTCTGCTCCACATCATGGTAGGCTTTTCGAATGGCTTCGCACCCGGTTTTCTCCGCCGCTGCTTTAAATAATCCGTTATTATATTCCACTATATTTTTTGCGCTGCGGTAATTGGTTCCCAGCGTTTTTGTTTCCATCTTTGGAATTTGAGTTTCAATATGATTCAGTATTTTCCAATCGCTGTTCCGCCAGCGATAAATGGATTGCTTTACATCGCCAAGCAACATTCCGAGCCCGTTTGTCGAAAGAATTTCCGAAATCAAATGATGAAAGTTTTTCCACTGTAATTCCGAAGTATCCTGAAATTCATCGATGATAATACTCCGGATGGGCGCGCCGATTTTTTCAAAGACAAAAGAAGCGTCGTCATCGCCCATCAAGCCGCTCAAAAGCGAATTTGCCCCAGCGAGAATAAAGCGGTTTTCTTCCTTATTCTTCTCATGCACTTTTTGCGAAATAGAACTCAGCAAATGCAGCTGATAAATATATTTCAGCAAAAGAATCGCGGAGTTATAAACAGATATATGAGCTGTACGGTAATTTTCCGATCCCTGAAGCAAATCCATACTTTCCTGAGGATTTTTTTCCGCATTCTGTGCATAGGAATTGGGAGCCGCATATTCTTTGTTCTTTATTTTTTTAAAGTAACCCGGAATTCCCCGGTCATTGTAATGAAATTTGGCTTCCGGATTTTTCGCACGATAAGTATCGAATTGATCGGCAAATGCTTTCATCTTTTCTTCAAAATCATCCCGGATCGCTTTGCAATCCCGAATCATATTTTCGATTTTATACGGTTCCTGTTTCAGCTGTTCGGAAAGCTGTTTTTCATTTTTTTGAAAACTTTCATCAAAAATTTTCGTACCGAATTTTTCCAAATCCCATTGAATATCCCATCTATCGTCTTCAAATTTTTCTTCGACAAAATTCATCAGGTCATTCAAATTTTCCTTATCGTCTATCGCCGCCTGGACGGCCTCTTTCACCGGCATTTTCGTATCCGTTTCAATTTCAAAACGGGAACCGATGCCGAGTTCCTTTGCGAGATTCCGAACCACCTTTTGAAAAAAACTATCGATCGTCGTGACGTTAAAATGATGATAATCATTTAATATGGAATTTAAGGCTATCCCGGATCTTTCGCGAATCGCTTCTTCGGAAAGATTCGGCAATTCTTTTTTCAGACTATCTAAAAAACCGCGGCCGGCGCCGGGCATCGGGTAAGCCAAATCGTAAAGTTCCGCCAAAATACGTTCTTTCATTTCGCCTGTGGCATCGTTTGTGAATGTCACCGCTAAAATAGAGCGGTGCGCTTTCTCCGGATTCACGGGAAGCAGCTGCGCGATATATTTCAAAGCGAGCGTGTAAGTTTTTCCGCTCCCGGCAGAAGCCCGGTAAGTGATAAAAGGCATATGAACTCCA
>JAISUZ010000013.1 GCA_031271785.1 Fibrobacter sp.
TTGATTGTTCGATATTTTTAGTTATCATTCATTTTGTAATTGTTGAGAGATTGGAGGGGCAGTCCAATCATAGGGTCGCCCCTCTCCGTTTGGAGGGGGGCGTTATTATTTCCCCTGCAGGAGGAGGTGGAGCGGTTAGGACAATTGCGAGGAATGGCTCTGTGTGTTTGCATGTAATGTCATCGCGAACGCGGAACGCGTGGGGTGATCCGGTGAGGGATAATACAGGGTTCGGATGGCCGCGGGCTATGCTCTCGTCATGAGAAGAAAATGGACTGCCGCGCCTTCGGCGCGCAGTGACAGAAGCCGGTTTTCCGCCCCAAAGCCGGGTCGAAAATATTCGACCCCTGCCATCATTATTCTCATGTTCAAATCTAAATCGGGGTTGTTAAACAATTGGATAATTCTTTTCCCTGTTCCCAAACCTTTCATGCCCGAAGATCATGTCCTCGAGGGGGTAGCAAATAAGTATCGTCGCAGACTTGAGAAGTCTTACATGACCTTTCGAATTGGGGGGGATGCGGGAAAACCGGGCGCGTTTTCCGGCGACTGAAAGAAGCCGGGTAAGAAAACGCGGGCACCCGGGTTGAAGCAAGGGGGGCACTCCCCCTTCCAATAAAAAAACACTGCCCGGACCGAACAGCGTTTTTTCTTTTCCTGTTCCGGGAATTGAATCCCGGATTTTTAATTCCGTTACTTGACGCCGAGTTCCGTGCGGATATTCGTGCGAATAGAGTCGAGTACGCTGTCGATGTTCGGGTAGAAATAGTATTCTCCGTTCGGGCGCACAAAGTAAGCTTTCGGGACATAGCCGTCGCTGTAAAGTTCGCCGAATTGACGGGAGGCGTCCAGCACGAAAGTTACGTCTTTCGCTTTTTGTTCTTCCATGAATCCGAGGATTCCTTTTTTCGTGTTGCTGCCGGCGGCGATCGCGAGGGTGGTGAGCCCGGCGCTACGGTATTCGTCCGCGATTTTTTGAATTTCCGGATAAATCTTTTGGCAATGCGGGCAAGTGGTCGAGAAATAAAAGACGAAAACCGGTTTGCCCTGGAGCGGTTCGAGAGTTTGCATTTCCGTGGTGATGCCCGTTACTTTCACAAAATAATTCATGAGTTTCGGCATTCCGCTGGAAAGCGTGTCGCCGCGCATGCCGGCTACTTCTTCTTTTACTTTCGCCTGTTCTTCCTGAAATTTTTGCTGAGCCGCCGCTTGTGCAGCTACCGCTTTCTGCTGGTAACGCATGCCCACGGCGTTCAATGTATCGCGGGAAAGCTGCAGCGCTTTGGATGTGTCCTTCAAAGAGACGCGCACATCGCGCATGCCTTGGAGGAAAATATCCACATCAAACTTCGGTTCGAGTTCGGCAGTGAAAGTGACAAATTGCCGTCCGATATCGGTTCCCCACATATAAGAGAATTTTTCATCGTCCGAGGCAGAGGCCGATAATTTGGTGTTAAAACTTTTCGCGGTTTTGTTCAGCGGGAGCTGCGTTTTGTTCGCCGCCATTTCCTGCTGAACCTTTTGCGCTTTCTGACTGTAACGCACACCGACCGCCGCTAAGGAATCTGCCGGGAGCTGTAACTTGAACGCCGTGTCTTTTTCCGCTTTCCACGCATCCTTCACGCCCTGACCAAAAAGGCTTTCGTAAAACTCGGCGAGGAACGCTTCCGGGAATCCGTAAGACTGCGTACCGACTTGAGTTCCGAGGAGGTAGGAAAACTTTTGTTCGTCGGGAGCGTTCGGCGCCACCTTAACGCTTTTGAAAGGAGCCGGCGCACCGGAGGAATTGCAAGCCGTTAAGAAGCAACCGACTGCAAGTAAGAATAATAGAATGCGTGTATTCACGATTTCCTCAGCTTTGATATTTCCTTATAATTTATAAAAGTTACATTTCCCTTGACCATGAAAAATACCGATACCGCCAAAAAAAGCGAACGCGCCGTTTTAATCGGGATCATTACACCCAAATTAAAGCCGCTTCAAGCCGCCGAACATCTCGAAGAATTAAGACGACTCGCCGAAACCGCCGGAGCGGAGGTGGTGGAAATCTTTACGCAGCGGGTACAATCCTTTAACCCGGCCACCCTCATCGGCGAAGGGAAAATTGAGGAAATCAAAACCGCGCTGGAAACGTATGAAACCAAAATGGTAATTTTCGACGAGGACCTTTCCGGCTCTCAGGTGAGGAATCTCGAAATTCGCCTACCCGGCGTGAAAGTGCTCGACCGCACGGGAATCATTCTGGATATTTTCGCCAAACACGCCGCGACGGCCGAAAGCCGTTTGATGGTGGAAGTCGCGCAATTGCAATACCTGATGCCGCGGCTCACGCGGGCCTGGACTCACCTTTCCAGACAAGCGGGCACGGGGGGCACGCCCGGAATCGGAATGCGCGGCCCCGGAGAAACTCAGCTTGAAACCGACCGGCGGCTTGTGCGGAACCGTATTCAGGAACTCAAACGCAAACTGAAAAAAATTGAAAAAGCGCGCGCCTTGCAGGCGGACAACCGGAACGATATTTTCCATGTGGGAATCGTCGGCTACACAAATGCCGGAAAAAGCACGCTCACCAACCGCCTCACCGGATCCGACGTTTATGTGGAAGACAAACTGTTTGCCACCCTCGACAGCACCACACGAAAACTTTATCTCGGAAACGGCGAATCCATTATTTTAAGCGATACGGTCGGGTTTATCCGAAAACTTCCGCACCACCTTGTGGAAACATTCAAAAGCACGCTCGGTGTGGCAGCGCATGCAAACCTGATTCTCGAAGTTGTGGACGCCTCCGCGCCGGATTACGCCGAACACCTCGAAGTCACGCACCTCGTTTTAAACGGCATTATCGACAAAGAAATCCCGCGGCTCCGGGCGTTTAACAAAGTGGAAAAACTGGATCAGCAAGCACGCAACGAACTGCTCGAAAACTATCCGGAAGCAATCCAAATCAGCGCCAAAGAAAACGTCGGCATGGAAATACTGCGGAAACGTTTAATGCAAGAACTCGAGCGCTGGAAAGAAAAGCGAATTTCAGACAAAGTAAAAGAATCGGAAACCGCCGAAGGCTGGACAAACGAAGAATAAAATAGAAGGGCGTGTCCCGGCGCTTCCACCGTCATCACCAATTTATTCCAGACAAGCACAACTCAATATCATCGCGCCGGGTCGGCGTGGCGCCGGGCTACCCTCCGGTCGGTGCTCCGCACTGCGCGCAAGCGCGCACCCTCCGCCTGCCTCACGCAATTGAGTACCTCAGGTATAAAATTTAGGGAATAGATTATAGAGAATTGAGACAAAGTTGCGATGCACACTTAAAAAGTCTTACATGCAAACACGATCAATATTGATGCATAAATAGAAATTTCAGTTATTGAAATCGTAAAAGATATAGTGCATTCCACATCTCGTCATCCCGGACTTGATCCGGGGCATCCTTCCAAAACCGAGTCAAAGAAGAATACTTCATCTGCTTCCCACGCTTATTTCAAATCACCTCAAACCTTTACTTTCCGCCAAAGAAAGTAAAGGATATTTCCTATAATTTTCAATCTCCCAAGTATTGTAAGCATTTAATAAAGTACGGAATTCTGAGAGATTAAACATAAAATCTATTTTCAGAACCGTATTTATCTCTTATTCATAAACTATGAAGTACTTTCATTTTATCTGAAAAACGGAATCCGCCGAACATTCTCCGATAATTTTAATTGGGTATGAATATTTTAGTTTTTTAACTAATCCGCTGGTAAAATAGGTATTGGGGAGAGAAGATAATATAGGTAATAATAAAGTATCACTAGGTTCTACAAGATCTATTGCACATTGCAAAAGAACTTCTACTTCAACCATGAAAATCTCACCTGTTGATTCTTTTAAGATTCGTAAAATTTGTCCATCTAATTCGTGATTATTATTTGGTAGCGTATCGGAATGGAATGCAGCTTCATCACAATGATCCCTGACAACCACTTTAGCCGAATTGAGTGTTGAAGCATTGTCAAAACGAAATACTTCCACATCACTTATTGATAAACGTTCTTTACTTATTGAACAAGAGTCACGCGTTGCGGTACAGAAAGAAAAACCTGTTCTTGTATAGTCCCCTTTCAATATGAACGATTCATGAATATGAAGATTTGCATTCACTTTTATGGTATTCAAATCACAAGTTTGATATTCAACCGGAAGTAAAATAACACTCTCTGTTTTTTTTGGATCCAATTTCCTCGACTTTGCATTAGTAAAAACATCGACCACCCACATATCTTTCTTTTCTATCAACCAGCCATTACTCTCTATGCAATACTCACCCGATTCACGACTTTCAATGGAACTTGTTGAATAAACAAATCCGCTGAAAAATAGAAGAAGAAACAGTAAGCGTTTTACATTCATTTTTTACCAAACGCAAGTTTGAAATATTTTGTCTATTTCTTTATACATTTTATTCAATTCTTCCTGTAAGTTAATTCGTTCCTGCGAAGTATTATTCTCATCCTCATCATCCCATTTGTTTTGAGCTTCAACAAGCGTTCTGATCCGCATTTCAAAATCCCGTTTGGCAAGTTCTTTCGCTTTGGAGCATACTTCAGCGCGATGGCAATAATCAATAGTCATATCGCTCTCCCATTTATCATTTCCCAATGCATTGTATATCTTAACATGCCTGTTTTCATGCTCCGCAAGCAACGGATTATCATGATGAACAAAACTTTGTATTGTTGTTGTTAATTCCATGCTTACTATGGCTGTGAGCAAAATACTTGTTGATGAATGACAATTACAATTATTAAGTTGTCTTATTCGTTCTTGACTAAATGAATCCAATTTCCAACGCACATTATAACTATGCCAAACATCTACAAAGCCCTCTAAAGTACTTTTCACAATGAATGAGAATGAACCGGAAAAGTCATAAATTGATTCCTTGCCAAATAAATTATTTTGTTTCTGCTTTCTTTTCCAAAACAAGTGACGTTTTGTTTCAGGATGACCGGTGGTTTTTCTGCCCAGGGCATCATAATATTGTATGAGCACCGGCAGATATTCGAATTTATCTTGCTCGTTTGTCATATTCCCGGTATCTTTCTTATAAAGTACAGCATTACCGGAATAAGCATCTTCCGGACAATAATCACCAAATCCACCGTTCAAACAAGAAACTTCCTCATACCACCAACCTACATTGCCGGGAGCAAAGTCATAAATCCAAAGCCATTCCTGCCCGCATTGATCGCCTCTCGCCGGATTACAGCGGTAACACTTGCCATTAGTCTCAAAGCAGGTCGTTAACGGACTTGCCGGAACCGAGCGGAACGGGAACGCCGGGCAAACACCGGCTCCGGATGAAGAACTCAAGGCAGAACCTGAACTCGAACCGGATGAAACACCGGAACCGGAACTTCCATTCCCATTGGAAGACGAAGAACCGGGTTGCTCACTTGCCGAAGAAGACGAAACCGCCGAAGCGCTCGAAAAACCG
>JAISUZ010000087.1 GCA_031271785.1 Fibrobacter sp.
GCCGCTCCAATTTGTCCCGAAGCGTTGGAACCGTGCGAACATTGCGTGAGGCAGGCGGAGGGTGCGCGCGAAGCGCGCAGTGCGCAGCACCGACCGGAGGGTAGCCCGGAGACACGCCGACCCGGCGCGCCGCGCCGGGACACGCCCTCTTCATCAATTTACCGGTCGAACCATGATTGAAGAATAATCGCGGCCGCAGTTTGGTCGATAATGCCTTTGTTCTTTTTCTTTTTTTTGGATAGATAACTTGTCTGTTTTAAAGCCGCCGCGGAGGAATACGATTCGTCTTGCGTGAAAATTGGAAGCTCCGGAAAATGTTCCGAAAGTTCCCGGATAAAAACTTCTACGACTTTGTTTTTTCCGTCTTCGCGGCCATCCGGATGATAAGGCATTCCCACCACAAATGCTTGGGTACGATTCTCTTTCACGAGCGTTTCGAGCCGGAGCCACAAATCCTGAGTTTTGCAGTCGATGGTCTCCCGCGGAAACGCCATCCGCATTTCCGAATCGCCGGACGCTACGCCCACGCGCCGCTCGCCGAAATCAAGCCCGAGACAGTTCATGTTTTTCTCCAAAGAGGTTCGTTTTCCCATTGATTGACAAATCCGAAATGTTCAATAAATGAGCCGGGATAAGAATTCACTAAGTTAAAAATACTTTGTTTCGGTTCCTTTGATGAAAATAAAAACTCACACAGATAAACCATGCACGATATGATAAAAAAAGGCGTTTCCAATTGTCTGTCATTCAAATTTTGAAGAAACCGGGCGCCCTTGGGATTACGGAGCTGCATTTTCGGTTTTTTTACTATGGTTCGGTTCCACAAACGAGAATGACGGATAAATGTTTTTCCTTATCGCTCCGCCTGTTCCGCTAATAACCTTTTAAACGGTAATAACCGATATGTTTTAAAATATGGAACGCACCGGTTTCGCTTTCGAAAAGCATCCCCCGGCGTTTTAATAATTCGGTCTGATCCCTAGTAGAGTAAGCTATTTTATTCATAAACAGATAAAAAAAGAGCCGTTCCTGATCTAACGGGAAGGATACGGCTACGATTATTTACAACTTGCATTTGTTTTACGAAGCCGTCAAGTTATCCGGCTGCAAAAAAAATAATGCCGGAATGCCGGTCCTATTTCCGGAACGGCACACGATTCTCGCACCGATAAGCCCTCTCACCGCCTAAAATCTTTTTTTAACAATAGGAAATGTGTCCTTTTTTTTCTAAATTCCGCGCCGAGATTTAATAAAAGTAGGTTCTATGGATACGGCTAAAATCAGAAACATCGCCATCATCGCTCACGTGGATCACGGCAAAACAACGCTCGTAGATCAAATTCTCAAACAGTGCGGGACTTTCCACGAAAACGAAGCGGTGGACGACCGTGTGATGGATTCTGATAACCTGGAACGCGAACGCGGCATCACGATTCTCTCAAAGAACGCAAACGTGCGTTACCGGGATTATCACATCAATCTGGTGGATACACCGGGTCACGCCGACTTCGGCGGCCAGGTGGAACGCGTGCTCGGTACGGTGGACGGCGTGCTTCTCGTGGTAGACGCCTTCGAAGGTCCCATGGCGCAAACGCGGTTTGTAACGCAAAAAGCGCTGGAACTCGGGAAAATTCCGATTGTCGTAATTAATAAAATCGACCGCGACGGCTGTAATCCGCAGCTCGCCGTCAATAAAGTTTTTGATCTGTTCTGCGAACTGGACGCAAACGAAGAACAACTTGATTTTACTCATGTGTTTGCCAGCGGGCGCAAAGGAATTTGCCGGAAAGAAATCACGGATCCGGATTCCGATTTCCGCATTTTGATGGATCTCGTGATTGAAAAAATTCCGCACCCGAAAGGAAGCCCGAATAACGATCCGCTGCTTCAAATCACATCTCTCGAATATTCCGGATTTTTAGGCCGCATGGCGGTTGGGCGCGTTCAGGAAGGCCGTATTAAGCCGAACCAAAGTCTCGTTCAGGCTCTTGAAGACGGCACTTTTAAACCGGTGCGCGTTCAAAAAATCATGCACTATGAAGGAATCCGCACCGTACCGGTCGATGAAGCGGTACCGGGAGAAATTATTCTCATCGCAGGCCTTGAAAATTTTGATATCGGCGATACGCTTTCCGCCCCGGCAAACCCGGTGCACTTGCCGAGAATCCAGCTGGACCCGCCGACAATCTCCATGCTTTTTACCGTGAATACCTCTCCCCTGGCCGGAAAAGGCGGCGGAAAGTTCCTGACCGGAAATCATTTGCTCGAACGCTTGGAACGCGCGCACATGGCGGACCCCGCGCTCATGGTGGAAAAAGTCGGTGGCGCAAGCACTTTCAAAGTCTCCGGGCGCGGCATTTTGCACCTCACGATTCTTGTGGAAAATATGCGCCGCGAAGGTTACGAATTTACTATCGGGAGCCCGCAGGTGATTTTCCGCAAAGACGAAAACGGTGGCACGCTCGAACCGATGGAATGCTTTAAAGTGGAAGTTCCCGCAGAATACAGCGGCGCTATTATCGAAGAACTCGGACGCAGAAAAGGCGAAATGGTCAATATGCTCCAAGACGATAATAACCGCGTGTTCCTTGAATACAAAGTACCGAGCCGCGGGCTCATCGGCGTGCGCCCGATTCTTCTTTCCCTCTCGAAAGGTTACGCGGTTTCCCAATCGAACTTTATAGATTACGAGCCGTACAAAGGCGATATTCCGGCACGCATTAACGGTGTGATGATCGCCAAAGACGCCGGCGAATCCGCCGCTTACGCGCTCTCGAAACTCGAAGACCGCGGTTACATGGTAATTCCGCCGGGAACCGAAGTTTACCCGGGCATGATTGTCGGCGAACACAACCGCAATGTGGATATTATCGTCAATATCACAAAAGGAAAGCACCTCACCAACATGCGTGCCTCCGGTTCCGATGATAACATTCAGCTTACGCCGTACCGCCGGCTCACCCTCGAAGAATGCGTCACGTTTATCAATAACGATGAATGCGTGGAAGTCACTCCGAACACACTCCGCCTGCGGAAAGTGACTCTCGACCCGCACAAACGCAAACAGGAAAACCGCGGCGCCGCCGTCGAAGAAGAGTAAAACCAAAAGGCGTGCCGCCTCACGGCGGCCGGGCTGTATTTTCGCGGTGATAAATCACCTGCGAAAACGGAGCCTCGCCCCAAATCGAACCGAAATCGTGAACACCCGGCGAGTCTCCGCCCGTACGGGTCACCATCCCTCACGCATTCAAGACTTCGTTCCGTTAAAAGGCGTTGAGCGTGAATGTCCATAAGACTCGGCCTTTATCTTTTTATCAGGGAACTCCATTCATCCGCATACAAAAAGAGATAACCATGCTCTTTTTTAATACATTGCACCGACGGATACGGAAACAGATTCCATAAAGAATCGGCGGCTTCTCCGGCAAAAGTAAAATCACCTTCGGGAGAACATATTCCGCGGTTCTCTTTCACCATACGGTCTGCCTTTGCGGCTTTTGCCGTCTGCTCAAAAAAGTTCGAACTTCGCTTGCGGTAATTTTGATACAAATCAAACCCGTTTGTCAAAATCATCATGGAGAATAAGGAAAATATTCCGATCAAAGCAACGGCTGCCATGCACTCTGCGAGCGTAAAACCGCGCTTCATTTTTGAACTCCGAATTTACAGTAAGTTAATGAACGGGTTGTATCTCTTTCCATACGCACCGAAAAAGCTTTTGCACAAATTTCTTCGCCTTCCCGCGAAACCGTCACAATCGTTTGCCACGGGGCACCACCCAATACATCTTGATGAGAATAAACGGTATCAATAAAATGCGGCATTAAAAGAAGTGTCCGTTTTGTGAGTTCCCGCCCGGAATTTTCAACATAAGCTTTCTGTGACATGGGATTTCGATGTAAAAAACCGAGTAAAAGAACTCCAACCGTGCCGAGTATGGCAAAGCCGACCAGAATTTCAATAAAAACAGCTCCCTTTTTACCGGTATTCATAAGAAAGTTCTCCCCCCATTCTAAATCCGTCCGGCACTAAAAATGAAACTCCCGTATCCGATACAATTTGTCCGTCTTTAAGATAACCCAACCAAAGAATACCGGAATCTTCAAAAGCAAAGTGAGAGGCCGCCACAGAGCCGCGTACTTTTCCTTTTAAATCCAGAGAACCGTGAATGAACACAAATCCTTCTATTTCCGTTTTATCGCCAAGTATGGCGGAAATCCCCGGCAAAGAAGAATCCCATTCATCTCCCAAATAAAGAATAAGAGCTTTTCCCCGGAACTTTTCCACATTCATCAAACCGGCGTATTCCACAGGCCCCGTTTTTCTGCCGAGCACCGCATAAACCATTTCTCCGGTTTGAGGTTCTTCCAAAACGACATTCAAAGTATCCCGCGCCATAATATGACCCGAAATTTGAGATTCTTCGGAAACGGTAATCAGATGGGCGACCGCAAAACCATTTTTGAAAAATGCACGGCCTCGAATTTCCATAGACTCGGAAAAAACCCGGCAGCCGTTACAGTAACTGTCCCCCTGCATTAAAAAATTCCGGCAGAAATAATCTCCATTTAAAGTATCGCGCGCATCGAAAATGCAGTCTTTATCCGGATATGTTTGCATGCTTTCAAAAAATTTTCGCGACGGCTCCGGAAATACTGCGATGGAATCCCAAATAGGAGCGGTTTCTCCTATGGTATCTCCCCAAAACTCAGCCAAGGCAGACGCGGGCATTTTATAATGATAACTCAAATTAATCTGCGGATTCCGCATAGCCACATTCCCTGTGATAGAGGCATCGCCGGCGAGAGCAACCGTTGCATTCGGATCCAATAAGGTGAGAGCCGGAAGATTTCCCGGTAAATAACCCACCCGGAAAACCGCGGAATCTCTTTGAAACGGAGTCGTTACTTTTAATAAACCGAACGCGCCCTCCTGTTCGCTATTTAATGAAAAAACAACCGAAGAGTCCAAAGAAGCGTAATGAAGATCCGAAGCGCGCCAGGGTTCCTCTTGTTGCCGGGTTTGAAAAAAAGCGTATTCCAGCGCGCTTAATACCGAAAACTGAGATTTTGTTCTTTCAAACCGCCGGGCCACTTCATGTCGCTCCGCGGAAACGATCCAATAAAACGAATTGATCAATAAACCGAGAATGAAAAGAATCCCAAGCGTGAGCGGTAAGGCAATCCCCCGCTTATTTCCGAAGCTCGAACGATTCGCCGTCATAATTGATTTTCACAAAATCCTGGGTAATTTCAGAAACCGTAACCGACCAAATTTCCTGCCCGACACGAACCACCGCCGTTGAACCTTTATGCCGCAGAATAGCAACAGGGCGGTCGCCGGGTAAAATAGCGTCTAAAGTGATCGCCGGTTTCGCTTTTACGGGAGCCGGAACCACCGGTTTTTCCGCAGCAAAAGACTTAACTGTTTTTTGAACCGGGCGAAAAACCGCCGGCAATTGAAACGGGTCTCTAAAGTTCTCGGGAGGGGCGTTTTGAGGCATCACAAGCCGTGACAGATCATCTACGGAAATGGCTGCCACCGAAACGTTCTCCGCCCCGGAAGAGGATTTCGGAATCCGCTTCCATAAGTGGTAACCAAAACAACCCCAAAACAAAAGCCCTAAAAACATCAAAAGCATAATCCAGCGATTCATGGGGTATCCTCCCGAATAAACACCGATAGCTCCACAAAAGCTTTGGCGTTTCCGGAATCGTTCCTTTCAATCCGGAGAGAAGATACTTTGACGCAAAACTCACTATTCTCCACATCGGTTAAAAAACGATGCAGCGAAGTAAACGAACCTTCCGCTAAAAAACTGACCGGATATTCGATACTCTTCGAACCGGTTTCGGGTTCGCGCGTTGAAAGATCCAAAAGATTCAGCCGGTGGTTTTGCGATAATGCGAGCAAATGTTTCAGTATATCCGAAGCGCTCCCTTTTACCGTCAAGAATGAATCCATTTTTTCGGAAAGCAAACGATAGCGGTAAAGAAGAGAATCGGGAGATTCCTGTTTCTCTGCCATTCGGTTTAAAGCGTTCGCCTCCGTTAATGTTTTTACAAATCGCCCGCCGGCAGACTGCGCCAAAGGAAAAATACACCATAAAAAAAACAAAACAAATACGATAAGAGCGATTAAAATCGAAACCGGATAACGAAAACGGGAAATCATCGAACCTCCTCCGCTACCAAATGGAAGCGAAATACGGTACGCTTTCTCCATGTGGTTTTTTCCGTGGTTCTCAAACGAACGCGCGTCAAAGCGCTTGATTTTTCAAGCGCGGAAAGATACGCCGAAATTTGATTTTCCTGAAGCGCATACCCTACCAGTGAAATGCGATCCCCTTGAATATCAATTTGCGAAAACCACATACCCGGATCCAAAACCCGGATCACCTCCGTTAAGGAAGATGCATGGCGCGTCTTTTTCTTTAAAAGTTCCTCCAAATCATGCCGGTCTTTTTCCATTTTTTTTGAAAAACTTGCGAGTTCACGCCCCGCCTCAATTTTCTTTTCTAGTTCCAGACGATCGTTGCGGCGGGAAAAATCATAGCCGGCAACGGATAACCATAATAACGCCGCCACAACCAAAGAACCGAGCGTAAAAGAAAGAGCTACTTTCAGAAACTTACGGAAAACGCGCGCTTCGCGTAAACGGCGGTAAGGGTCGGAATTTACAGTGGAACCCCAGGAAGGAAGCTTGGCAATCCCAAGTAACCAGGCATCTTCGGCGAGTACCTCTAAAACATCCTTTTCCGGAGTCATTACTTCTACCGGAGAAGACAAAGCCTCCGAAACGGCCGCCGCATTAAATATTTCTTCACCTGCAAGCCGGACAGGATATTCGCGGGATGCCGGATAACGCTGAAAATAAAAATCGGAAAAATAATGACTAAGCGTTTCAAGCCCGCCGGAAATCCGGTGAGCCGTTGCAAATTCGGCGTTTTGAAAAACCCAGATTTCGGAAAAAACGCTGTTCGCGCGAATAAAAATATCACCTTCCGAATCTTTTCCGGGCGAAAACAAACCGGCATAGAAAAAAGAAGCCGGCACGAGCTGCAAAGGTAAAAAACCTTTCTGCTCCAGTTCGGCAATCCGGGATTCCACCGCCGATTTCGCAAGTAACGCCACCGCATCACCGGAAAGATTCTCCACAATTTTTAATTCCGAATAAGGAACGCCGGGTAAAAAAACAGCATCTTCCCCGTCCGCCGCCAAAAGGGAAAACTCCTCGGAAGAAATCAAACGAACCGGGAAAGAATCGTCTAAAACCAAAACGCCGTCCAACGCAGAACCATGCTTTAAAAGAAACCCCGCACACTCTTCAAGCGTTCCCGAGAACGTTTCTGCCGGAACTATTTTTTGCCGGCCGCGAAGAAAACGCACCAAACGCGCCTTAGGATGCCTGTATTCCAAGCACCAAAAAAAACGGCCGAGCAGAATATCCGAATACTTCATTTCACAAATTTTTCGATTTCTTTATCCACGTCCACACTCCCTTCGCTACCGTAATAAATAGAAGGGGTCACAAAAATCAATAATTGGCTCCGGCTCGTGACATGCTGAACATTGCGGAAAAGCCAGCCGACTATCGGAATCGAACCTAAAAAGGGGAGTTGTTTATGCACATTCATTTTCGATTCTTTTACCATACCGCCGAGGACAATCGTTTCTCCGTTACGCAAACGAACCGATGACTTCACATAGCGCTTATTCAAAGTCGGCATTTGCGTGGCGCTGAAACTCCCTTCCGGTTCGGAAAAATCAGGAACGATTTCACAGGTAATTTCTCCCTCTCCCGTCACATAAGGAGTCACGGTAATATTGGAGTTGGCGTCAACCTGTTCAAACCGCTGCGTTGTTTTTGCCGTGAGCGCATCGCCTTGATTATAATCCACTTCGGAAGTCAGCATATAATACTGTGTTTGACCGATAGTTAAAACGGCAGTTTCCCCGTTCAGCGTCGCAATTTGAGAGCGCGCCTTTACATTCAAAATCTTTTCCTGCTCCAACGCGTGAACTTTCGCCACAAAATTTTTCGGCAAAGAGATCACATCGCCGATCCCGATTTTATCAAGACCGCCTTGAACTTGCCTCCGGTTAAAAACCGACTCGACCGCCGGGAAAATCGTCTCCGCGCTGGAAACTTTCGACGCATCGCCCAAAAGCAAATCAAGACCGTAAGTGCGCCCCTTTTCCATATCCACATCCACCACTAAAACTTCAATCAATATTTGAGGAACCGGTAAATCAATTTTTTCAACATACTGGGAAATCGCGTCCAGCATATCGTAGGTACCCGTGGCAATTAACGCGTTTTGAGAACGCACCACCTGAATTTGAGTGGATTTGGTGAGGGAAGCCGGTAATAAACCCACCACGTCTTCCGCCCTTAAATGCTTCAGGCGCACGAGCAAAGAATTATCGGCGGTTTGCATTTCGTGAGGCCCGACAAAATAAACGCCGTTGCGTTCCCAAAAAGTGTAAGAAGTACCCTTAAACAAAAATTTAAGAGCATCGCGAACCGTAACATGATCGATTTGCGCCGTAATTTTCCCTTCCAGTTTTCCGTAAACCACCACATTCATTTTCGCTTGTGAAAAAATTTCTCCGATCAGCAACGCGAGCGAAGCTTCGGAAGCATTAATTTGTACGAGAGAATCCTGGGACAGCTTCACCCGGAATTTCCCTTCTTTTCCGGAAGCCTCCGGGCTTGCCCCTCCCAAATCCCATGACGGGCGGATTAAAGTAAAAACCCCGTCTTCTTCCCGGAGTTCCAAACGCAGGCTCTCCGCAAGTAACTGCATCGCTTTTTCAAAAGGCAATGTTTTCAGAAACAGAGTCACATCCGCATTCACTCCCGGATCCGCCACCACGTTCCGCCCCGTTTTTTCAATAATAGTGCGCACAAGCTTATCAAGCGGAGCCGTCTCCACATCGATACTCAAAACATTATTTTCCCACAGAATATCAAACCGGGGAGCCGGAGCCTCGGGCGGCGGCGGCGGAGCTTCGGGAGCGGGTTTCCGCACGGTAATCACCCCATGTTCCACCGAATACACATACCCGTTCCGCTGCAGCAGTATGCTTAGCGCTTCTTTCAGCGGCTGACGGTTAAAATTAACCGTCACCGGCCCTTTCACTTCCGGATCAAGGAAGAGGTTCAAATCGTATTGAACCGCAAGCCCTTGAAGCAAATCCCGGATTTCGGTATCCTTCACATTCAGGCTTGAAATCATCAGCGAATCGGCAATCGGCAAATCCGGTAAAGAATCCTGAGCGCTCGCAAACCCGAAAAAACCGTAAATCAAAAAAAACAACTTACGCATATTCGCCTCAATCTCCCATCGCTTCCGAGGCCACTTCCGCCTCCGTAGTCCAATTCAAAGCCACTTTTTTCGCCCCGTCTTCGGCAAGGGTCGCCATTCCCTCTTTTTTGGCCGCCTCACGAATATCGGCAAGACCGGAACCGGAATGAACGAGTTCCCGGATCTGTTCCGACATCGGCATCATTTCATAAATCGCAAGACGCCCGCGGAACCCCGAGCCTCCGCAATACACACACCTAACTTTTTCGGTAGTCTCTCCGTGGCAATGAGAACAAACCCGGCGAACCAAACGCTGAGCCATCACAAGGTTCAGCGCAGACGCCAATAAAAAAGGTTCGATACCCATATCAATCAAACGCACAATTGCCGAAGGCGCATCGTTGGTATGCAGCGTAGAAAACACCAAGTGTCCGGTTAAAGCCGCCCGGATCGCAAGTTCCGCCGTTTCCGAATCGCGGATCTCCCCCACCATAATCACATCCGGATCTTGCCGCAAAAGCGTACGGAGCGCGCTTGCAAAAGTCAAATCGATTTTCGGATTCACAGCAGTTTGAATAATCCCCGGAATCTTATACTCAATCGGCTCTTCGATCGTTGAAATATTAATGGTAGAAGAACGAATCATTTGAAGCAGCGTATAAAGAGTCGTAGTCTTACCGGAGCCCGTCGGTCCCGTCACGAGAAACATCCCGTAAGGCTTCCGGATTTCTTTCTCAACGGACTCCACATGCTCGGGAAGCATACCGAGAGCATCCAAATCATGAATCACATTCCCTTTATCTAACAAGCGCAGCACCACTTTCTGACCGTAGTCGGTAGGGAGAGCCGAAACGCGGATATCCACCTCGCGCGAACCGTCGCTGAAATGAATACGGCCGTCCTGAGGCCGCCGCCGCTCCGCAATATCGAGCCCGGACATAATCTTAATACGCGATAAAATTTCGGCAACGGAACGCACCGGCAAACGGCGAACCACCGTAAGCACGCCGTCCTTGCGGAACCGCACTAAAAACTCACGTTCGCCGGGTTCAAAATGAATATCCGAAGCCCCCGAATGCATCGCCTCGGAAAGAATCTCATCCACCATCCGGACCGCCGAAGAGGAACCTTTGGAAACACCGGACGAAACCGCCTTAACACGACTCGAATGACTTGCATAAACATCAATCCATTCGGCAATTTGTGCAAGCTTCGCTTTTGCAGGCATTACCCACAAACCCGAAACCGCCTGCAATTCGGCAATCAAATCAAAATCAAAACAATCGCTCATCGCCACCGAAACCACGCCCGACTCTTCATCAAACGCGAAAGGAAACACGGAATAGCGCTTCATCAGCTCCGGAGGAAACAAACGCAAACAGGAAACCGGCGGCGGATTATCCAAGTGATCCAGAATCATTATTCGGAAACCAAAGAATCAAGCATCACTTGCAAAGTGGAAAAAACATCTTTCTCATCGGAAGAGGTTGCCGCCACATGAACCGTATCAAAGGGCACAAACCCCGCCGCCGTAATGCCGAACAAATTCTGCCGGGACGGAAGAGAATCCAAAAACGCCCGCCCGTTTGAAGCGGTATTCGCGGAAAACGAACCCGAACTCCCCGAGCGCACCGAAACCGCCGCGCCGGAAACCGGCTCCAAAGTAGCGCGGTTCAGCACGGTCACCGTATAAAAATAAAACTGATCCACAACAACATCGGAACTCTCCGGCAGTAACGCCAGATTCAAAGTCCTTAACATCAACTTCATCGTGGAGTCGGCAACAGTCACCACATCGACCGTATCGGCAGGAACATACCCCTCTTTGGAAACAATGACCTGATTCACATAACTCTCCATCGACGGAAACGTCACACGCCCGGTCTCACTCGTTTTCATAGCAGTGAGCCGCTGATTCTCATTCGTAAGCTCAACGAGAGCACCCTGCAAAGGCTTTCCCGAAACACCATCGCGAACCAAAACGGTATATTGAACGGGAATACGTACCGGTTCGGCCTCTTGAATACAAGCCGGCAACAAAAACAAAACTAAAACCGCAACGCCCAAAAACAAACTTTTCCGACACATAAAAATTCACTAACCCTTAGATTTCAACAACCGGCGAAAATATATAAAATTCGAAGAAAATCATAAGAAGAATGACGCACATTGCACGCATTCTTAAGGGCGTGTCCGCCTCACGGCGGCCGGGCTGTATTTTCGCGGTGATAAATCACCTGCGAAAACGGAGCCTCGCCCCAAATCGAACCGCAATCGTGAACACCCGGCGAGTCTCCGCCCGTACGGGTCACCATCCCTCACGCAAAGAAAAGGCATTCGTATATGCCTCCAAAAACATTGTCAGCACGCAAGCGTATTGACGTTGTTTTACCGCATCAATTAAGTACGTTCTGACATGGTAAAACTTTCCA
>JAISUZ010000102.1 GCA_031271785.1 Fibrobacter sp.
TGGGAAACGGCAAAGAAACTTGCTCCGAAAGATTGGCGTTTACCTACGGTTGATGATTGGAATAATTTAATTCAATATGTTGGTGGTTGGAGAAATGCTGGTCAAAAATTAAAATCAGATGGTTCGAATAGTTCTGGTTTTTCTGCCATTGAAGGTCATTATCCTGAAATTGGTCTCGCGCTCAAAAAATCTATTTGTGGTTATTCTTGGTGGAGTATGGAGAGAGATAACACATTAGCCTTTATCCAGTTTTTTGATTGTGATGACGTATTTCAGACTTATCAAGATAAATCCCTTCATTGTTCGGTTCGTTATGTTCAGGATCAGCATGACAGTTTCGGGACTAAAGTGAAAGGGGAACACGCTGTTGTTCTCAATGGTTTGCACATCTATTGAGTTCGTGCTTGCATGTAAGACTTTTCAAATGTGTGCCGCTACCTAGTTTTTCAAAACCTTTAGGCTGGAAGCCGCTCCGGTTTGGAAACCAAGTGGCGGCGCACATTGAGAATGCTTTTTATGCCGGAGCGAACTGTATTGATGCGCAAAAAGTGTTGGAATGGCGCGAGCATTGCGTGAGGGATAGTAACCCGCAGGGCGGAGCCGCGCGAGTTTCTGGCTCAAAGTTTCCGGAAAGCGCGGCTCCGTTGCGCTTGGCGATTTTCGCCTTAGTGCAATATAGCCCGACCCGGCGCGGTTTTTATGCAAGCGGAACAGGATGCGCCGGGGCACGCCCTGCATCAAACCGGGTTGTCGATGTTTTCAAAGCGCGCGGGGATGCCGAGTTCTTTTTCGATTTTTTCCGCGAGGGCGCGCACGCCGAAGATTTCGGTGCGGTGGTGTCCGCCGGCAATGAGGTTGAAGCGTTCTTCTTCGAGCAGAATCGGGGTGTATTCTTTGATTTCGCCGGTGAAGTAAACGTCTGCGCCGAGGTTGATGGCTTCCGGGATGCCCGAAGATCCGCCGCCGGAACAAATGGCGATGCGTTTGATTTCCTGAGTTCCGTTAAAAAACGGTTGCGGGTTGCATTCGGGGAGCGTTTTTGATACGTGTGTGAGGAATTCTTGCGGGGAAAGCGTTTTTTCAAATTCACCGAGGCAGCCGACAAAATTTTCACCTTCTTTCATGAATCCTCCGGTGACGCGTACGCCGAGGAGTCTCGCGATTTGGGCGTTGTTTCCGATTTCCGGGTGTCCGTCCAGCGGCAGGTGAAATCCGTACAGGGAAATTCCGTGTTTCATGAGTTTTCCGAGTTTGCGCGCATAGGCGCCTACCGGGAGTTTGTCGTCGCCGTTCCAAAATCCGTGCGGGTGATGCACAATCAGGGTGTCCGCCCCCTCTTCGACGGCGCGGTCCACGAGAGTTTCGCGGAACGATACGCCGGTCATGACTTTCGTGACGCGGCCGGAGGCTTCCGCGCAGAGCCCGTTCGGGCAGTAATCCTTGAATTTTTCCGGAACAAGCAGGCGGGCAAGCCAGTCTGAAAAGGCGCGCAATTCCATGAAACCTCCGTTAAATGAATAAGAAACTCACAATTTCCTTTCAATTTATAATTTCCGTCATGCAAAAATATGTGAGGCGGCCGGAAAAATATTTTCCCCTTGTTTTAATCTATGCGTTTTTGTAAATTTTTGCATAGATTGAACCCAGAGGCAATTTATGGCTGATTTTCTTTTTACTTCCGAATCCGTTTCCAAAGGTCACCCGGACAAAGTGGCCGACCAGATTTCCGATGCTATTTTGGATGCCGCGCTCCGCGAAGATGCGGACAGCCGCGTGGCTTGTGAAACGCTCGTGACCACGGGGCTTGTGGTGATCGCCGGAGAAATTACCACCAAAGCGCAGCTTGATTTTCAGAAAATTGCCCGTGAAGTGGTTCGCGGTATCGGTTATACCGAAACCGGAATGGGTTTCGATGCCGACAGTTGCGCGGTACTCGTTTCTTTGGATAAGCAGTCTCCCGACATTGCCCAGGGTGTGAATGCCGCTGCGGCGAAAGGCAAAAAAGATGCTTTGCAGGGCGCGGGCGATCAGGGCATGATGTTTGGTTTTGCCTGCGACGATACGCCGGAACTGATGCCGCTTCCGATCGCGCTTTCTCACAAATTAATGGCGAAAATTCAGGAACTCCGCGAAAAGAAAATTCTCCCGTGGCTTCGCCCCGATGCGAAATCCCAGGTGACGGTGGAATACGATGAAAACCATCATCCGCTGCGCGTGGATACCGTGGTGATCAGCACCCAGCACGCGGAAACCTTTAACGGCAAGAAACTGGAACACAAAACCATCGAAAAAGAAATCATCGAAAAGCTGATTCAAAAGGTGATTCCGGCAAAATTGCTCGATAAAAAAACGCGTTACCTGGTGAACCCCACCGGAAAATTTGTGGTAGGCGGTCCTCACGGCGACTGCGGCCTGACCGGAAGAAAAATTATTGTCGATACTTACGGCGGCATGGGGCGTCACGGCGGCGGCGCGTTCTCCGGAAAAGATCCTTCCAAAGTGGATCGCTCAGGGGCGTATGCGGCGCGCTATGTAGCCAAAAATATCGTAGCGGCGAAACTCGCGAAGCGCTGCGAAGTGCAGCTTGCTTATGCGATCGGTTATTCCAAACCGGTTTCCGTTCTCGTGAACACTTTCGGCACGGGTATTACGGAAGACGCGAAAATCGAAGCGGTTGTTGAGAAACTTTTTGACTTGAGCCCGGCCGGGCTTGTGAAAATGCTGGATTTGAAAAAACCGGGCTATTTTGCCACGGCGGCTCTCGGGCATTTCGGGCGGAAAGGCGAACGCTTCACTTGGGAAAACACCGACAAAGTCGAAGCGTTAAGAAAGGCGCTTACCTAAAACGGTTTGCAAATGAAGAGCTTCCCTGTTTTTATGGGTGGCTCCCTCCATTTCATTCCGGGACCGGGCTTGCATTCCGCTAAACAGCAAAGCTGCTAAGCGGAACGGAGCCGCGCTTGTCTGTTCTTCAGGCAAGTAATTCGCGCGTCTCCGCAGTTCCTGTCGCTATCCCTGCCACATGGTTCTTCGGGTATGAAAATTTTGGGAAAAAGGAAATGGGATAAAGGATTTTGCATCCAGGTAATTTCTTTTTTGGATTTACACGCTGATTTCGTCTGCGTTGTTATCTAATCCCTTATCTCTGCGTTTCACTCCCGAGGAGTTCGGGAATATATTTGTATTTTTCTCTACACTTTGAACTTGAAAATCTCTATGCGAAACTTTTACCAAAATATGGAAACGGTGTGTATAAAAGCGCGCGCGGGGAATGTTTTATGACCCGCCTTACGGAATCCCAGGCGCTTGATTTATACCGGAACGCTCCCCTTGAGGAACTTTGCGCTAGGGCCCTTGCCGAAAAAGAATCCCGTCACGGAAAATCCGTTTACTGGGTAAATAACAGACAAATTAATTATACGAACATTTGCGTCTTGCACTGCAAGTTTTGTGCGTTTTCCCGAATCAAAAAGGAGAGCCCGACCGCTTACGATTGGGATCACCCGACTATCCTCCGGAAAGCGGAAGAGGCCGTAAAACAAGGCGCGCAGGAACTTCATATTGTGGGCGGGCTTCATCCGGATCATCCTTTTGAGTATTATATAGATATGCTTCAAAAACTCCGGCGCGCGTTTCCGGGCGTGAATCTGAAAGCGTTTACCGCGGTGGAGATTTGTCACTTTGCAAAACTTTCCGGGCGCAGCGTCGGCGAGATCCTCGCCGACTTAAAGGCCGCGGGCCTTGACGCTCTCCCGGGCGGCGGCGCGGAAATTTTGGTGGAGAGCGTGCGCACGGAAATCTGCGGAAAAAAGGAAAGCGCCGCGGAATGGCTCGAGGCGCACCGGGCGGCGCACCAACAAGGGATCCCTACGAACGCCACCATGCTTTTCGGGCATATCGAAACACCGGAGCACCGGATTGAACACATGGCGCGCCTTCGTGAACTCCAAGAGGAGACTCACGGTTTTTTTGCGTTTATCCCGCTTGTGTTTCACCCTGAAAATAACAGTCTCGGGCGGCGTGTCTCCGAAAAAGCAAGCCCCGAAGAGATTTTAAGAACGATCGCGATCGCGCGGCTTTTTCTGGATAATTTTCCGCATATCAAAGCGTATTGGATTCAGCTCGGGCTTGAAACGGCGCTTCGGGCGCTCCACGGCGGCGCTTCGGATTTGGACGGGACAATCATCGAAGAAAAAATCACGCACGCCGCCGGTGCCCGTACCGGCACCGGAATGAGCCCCGAGAGAATGCGAAACCTGATTTTAAACGAGGGGCTCATTCCCGTGGAGCGCAACGCCCGTTACGAACAGGTATATCTTTTATGATTTCAATAATTGAAATTTCTATTTGTTCATCCACATAGACCGTGTTTGCATGGCCACGGGCAATGTTCTCGCCATGACAGGAAAACGGACTGCCGCGCCTTCGGCTCGCTGTGACGGAAGCTGTTTTTTCCATTCCAAAACCGGGTCGAAAATATTCGACCCCTGCCATCGTTATTGTCACGTTCAAATCAAAATTAATATCATCGAACAATTGAATTATTTTTAAGTTGGAAGCCGCTCCAATTTGTCCCGAAGCGTTGGAATCGCGCGAACATTGCGTGAGGCAGGCGGAGGGTGCGCATTTATGCGCAGTACCGGATATTTCTCTTCGGGTATGGAACTTTCGGGAAAAGGGATACGGGATAGGGGACATGATTAAGTCTTTTTATCCCCTGTCCCGTATCCCTGAATTTCATGCCGGGGTTCCGAAATATCCGGTACCGACCGGAGGGTAGCCCGGAGACACGCCGGCCGGCGATGCGAAGGCGAGCCGGACACGCCCAAAATGAGAACTCAAAGACAAGTCACTTTTTATCCACAAAGTATCAACAAAAACGGGTTTTGAAAACCGGGAAAAGTCAAAAAGAATGAGGAAAATTTCGCTAACTGCTTGATTTTCATTGACAAAAGTGCCTTGCTCTTTCTACATTTGGCTCTCACTAGGTCTGTTTTGCGCAGATTTGGTGCGCGCCAAAGTAGCTCAGTCGGTAGAGCAGCTGATTTGTAATCAGCCGGTCGTAGGTTCGACTCCTATCTTTGGCTGAATGGGCAGGTGCTCGAGTGGTTAATGAGGACGGACTGTAAATCCGTTGGCTTGCGCCTACAGTGGTTCGAACCCACTCCTGCCCACTTTTTCTTCATGTTTACCCGAACATGGAGAAAGCGCCCAGGTAGCTCAGGGGTAGAGCACTTCCTTGGTAAGGAAGAGGTCTCGGGTTCAATTCCCGATCTGGGCTTCACATACACGGAGGCTAAACAAAAATGGCAAAAGAGAAGTTTGACAGAAGTAAGCCGCATTGTAACATTGGTACAATCGGTCACGTAGACCACGGCAAAACCACCCTGACCGCAGCGATTTGCACAACGCTCGCCTCTG
>JAISUZ010000019.1 GCA_031271785.1 Fibrobacter sp.
TCGGCAGCAGCCGTGCGCTACCGGAACTCTTTTCCACGGCGGGTGCGCACTTTGATTTTTCTCCGAAAACCATTGAGCCTCTTGTGACCGAACTCTGGGACGAACTCTCGAAGTATTAATTTCAAAAGCGGATCACTTATTCGGAGTGATTAAATAATGTGTTCCGCGACCGGCTCCTTGCACTTCGAGTAATTGCTTTCGGACTAAATCGTTTAGTAATCGGATTGCCGTGTCTTGCGATACTTTAAGCATTTGGGCGACTTTACCGGAAGTTAAATTCCCTGCAAATCCGTTTAACAGTAAATTCAGAATTTGCTGCTGCTGTTCATTAATACTAACCATAGAATTTTTTTGCCAAAATGCTGCTTTTTGTAAAACCCCGTCCAGTAAAGTGTCACTTGCTTGAATAGCTCGCACCAAACATTCTAAAAACCAAACCAACCAACGGGTGATATCAAGCGAACCGGTGGTTGTTGATTCCAAAATTTGATAGTAGGCTTTTTTATCCTTTTGAATTTGAGAACTCATAGAATAAAATCGCAAGTGAGTATTTTCGGAGCGGGTCAGCAACATCTCTGTAATGACACGAGTTAAGCGACCGTTGCCATCGTCAAACGGATGAATGATTACAAACCACAAATGAGCAATAGCCGCTTTTAATAATGGATTTTCATTATCTTCGGCGTTTAACCAATGCAAAAAATCACTCATTTGTTCTTGAACTTTTTGCGCATCCGGAGCCTCATAATGTACAACTTCGCGGTATCCTTTATGAGAAACCACCTGCATGTTTGAATCGCGGTACTGCGCCACACGAATTTTATGCAGTCCGCTACGCCCGCTCGGGAATAGAACATGATGCCAGCTAAACAAACGATTTTCCGTAAGCGGAATATTATAATTTTGAACGGCATCAACCATTGCCTCTACAATTCCCTCAATGTAATGTGATGGATGTGTTTCATTTTCAAGATGAATATTTAACCATTTGGCAAGTGAGGAACGGACTTGTTCGCTATTTAAAATCTCACCCTCAATTTCATTGGATTTGGTAATTTCTTCCGTAAGGGCGTTTAGCATGGCTTCATGTTGAATACCAAAGCCGAATTGTTGCATTTTTCCAAGAATTTTTCCTTGTAATACCGAAACTTGCGTCAAGTGATTGACGATTTCATCTTTGTTCCAAGTAAAACGAGGATAACCGGGATTTTCGTATATATATGTCACTTATCTACGCAAAAATAGCAAAGATTATTGAAATAATCTCCGCAACACAAAAAAATCCCCGCTTTCGCAGGGATTTTTCTCGCATTTTAAACGAATTATTAAGCAAGGAATTGCATATAAGGGAGTTTGGATGCGGTTTCCTCGACTTTCGCGGCATTCGCCATAAGAGCGGCACGGGCGCTCCAACTTCCGTCGAGAAATTGTCCGCGCGGACCGTCGGAGAGAGAAAGCGCTATGGTTTCGTTGCCGAATTTTAACGTCCGGTTTTCCACGCTTGTTTCGAGTTCTCCGTTCGGATTCGCTTCGATCCAGGCAATAATTTTTTCCGCCGTCGCATGATCCACCCGGTAACAGGGGATACCGAGCGCCACACAGTTTCCGAAAAAGATTTCGGAGTAACTTTCGGCGATAATCACCCGGATTCCCCAGCGTTTCAGCGCCTGCGGCGCGTGCTCGCGGCTCGAACCGCAGCCGAAATTCTGATTGGAAACGAGAATCGAACCTTTGGCATATTCCGGAGCCCGGAACGGATGTATTTTTCCGTTTACTTTCAAGCCTTCGATATCATCGGCAAAAGCGTATTCGCCGAGACCTTCGAAAGTAACGCATTTCAAAAAGCGAGCCGGAATGATACGGTCCGTGTCGATGTCGTTTCCGCGTAAGGGGATGCCGCTTCCTTTGATTACATTAATTGCAGTCATGGTTTACTCCTTGATATATTTTCTGACATCGGTGACTTTTCCTTCGATTGCAGCGGCGGCTACCATCCCGGGGCTCATCAAAATGGTACGCCCGGCAGGGCTCCCCTGACGGCCTTTGAAATTCCGGTTGCTGGAACTCGCGCTGATTTGGCGACCTTTTAATTTGTCCGGATTCATGGCAAGACAAAGCGAACAACCGGCTTCACGCCATTCCGCGCCGGCTTCTTTGAAGATTTTATCGAGTCCGAGCGCTTCCGCTTCCACTTTGATTTTCATGGAACCCGGGACCACCCACATTTGCACGGAATCCGCGACTTTGTGTCCTTTCAAAACGGCGGCCGCTTCCTGAAGGTCGGAAAGGCGACCGTTCGTGCAGCTCCCGACAAACGCAATGTCCACCGGAACACCCTGCATGGAGGCGCCTTCTTCAAAGCCCATATATTCGTAAGCTTCTTCCACCACTTGTTTTTCGGAACCTTTAAATTCGGATACTTTCGGCATTTTTTCGGAAATCCCAATAGCTTGCGCCGGCGTGATTCCCCAAGTGACCATCGGTTCGAGAGTGTTGCAATCAAAGACAATTTCATCATCGAAAACGGCGTCGGGATCACTTGCGACCGACTTCCAGTAAGCTACGGCTTCGCCCCACCGGTCTGCTTTCGGGGCAAACGGTTTTCCTTTCAAAAATTCAAAAGTCTTTTCGTCCGGGTTACAATAACCGACGCGGGCGCCGCCTTCGATTGCCATATTGCAAATCGTCATGCGGCCTTCCATAGACATATCTTCAATCACGGGGCCTGCAAATTCGTAAGCATAACCTACGCCGCCGTTCACGCCGAGGCGCGCAATGTAAGCGAGAGCCACGTCTTTGGGAGTGACGCCCGGTTTTAATTTACCCGTAAACAAGAGACGGCGGGTTTTGAGCGGGCTCATGGCGAGCGTTTGAGTGGCGAGTACATCGGCCACCTGACTGCTTCCGATACCGAAAGCGATCGCGCCGAAGGCGCCGTGAGTTGCCGTGTGAGAATCGCCGCAGGCAATGGTCATGCCCGGCTGAGTAACGCCTTCTTCCGGGCCGACAATATGAATCACGCCCTGTTCTCCCGTTTCCGGGCCAAAAAAGCGAATACCGAAATCTTTCGTGTTCTTTTCGATATGTTCGAACATTTCTTCGGAAACCGGGTCTTTCAGCGGGCGCGAACGTTCCGCTTTCGTTGTCGGGATAATATGATCCACCGTTGCAAAAGTCCGCTCCGGATGCAAAACTTTTAAGCCGTCTTCACGGAGCATCGCAAATGCTTGCGGGCTCGTGACTTCGTGGCACAAATGAAGCCCTATGAACAATTGATATTGCCCGCTCGGAAGCTTTGCCACAACATGTTTATCAAATACTTTTTGATATAAATTTTTTCCCATGAGAATCACCTTTGGTAAAAAACAAGAAAAGACATACCTTATGACAAAGCATGCCTTTCTTATCCTTAAAATACCGGATCAGAATTTATTTGGAATGCCCGTCCACCCATTCAACGAGACCTTTCACCGCTTTGACGGAGTTGTCGAAAGCAGCTTTTTCGGCATCGTTCATGGAAACTTCGAGAATTTTTTCAACGCCTTTAGCGCCCATCACCACGGGCACGCCGCAGTATAAGCCTTTCACGCCGTATTCGCCGTTCAGCATGGCGGCGCAAGTGAGTACGCTCTTCTTGTCGAGGAGGTAGGCTTCGGC
This sequence comes from Fibrobacter sp., assembly GCA_031271785.1. Classification (GTDB taxonomy): domain Bacteria; phylum Fibrobacterota; class Fibrobacteria; order Fibrobacterales; family Fibrobacteraceae; genus JAISUZ01. The sequence continues at coordinate 3,658 of JAISUZ010000019.1, forward strand.
CATTTTAATTGCGGAAAGTCCCGGGCTGTAGAAAGCGGAACCGTTCTTGAGGAGGTTCACAATTTCACCGCCGGCATTCGCTGTACGTGCGGCAAGTTTATCAAAGGTTTCTTTGTTCATCAATTGCGGAAGCGGAATGCCGCCTACGGAAACGCAGTTGTAGAAACTCACCATCGTGTCGCCGTGACCGCCCATCACTACGGCTTGAACGTCTTCGGCGGAAACGCCGAGTTCCATAGCAACAAAGCAAGCAAGGCGCGCCGAATCGAGAACGCCGGCCATACCCACCACTTTGTTTGCCGGGAAACCGGTGACTTTCTGCATGGCATAAACCATGGCATCCAGCGGGTTGGTTACTACAATCACAAACGCATTCGGCGCGGTTTCTTTAAGCGCAATACCTACTTTTTCAATAATGCTGTAGTTAATTCCGAGAAGGTCATCGCGGCTCATGCCCGGTTTGCGCGGAACACCGGCGGTGACAATCACCACATCGGAACCGGCAAGGTCGGCATAGTTGTTTGTGCCGGAAAGAATCGCCGAAGAATTGATGACGGAGCGGCCTTCCATAATATCGAGAGACTTTCCTTGAGGAACGCCTTCCACTACATCCACAAGTACAATATCACCGAGTTGCTTTTGAGCAAGGGCGAGAGCCATGGTTCCGCCGATTTGACCGGCGCCAACGAGAGCGATTTTCTTTCTGCACATATTAACCTTCCTTTAGGTATTATGAAAAACAATCTAACGCGCTAAAAAATAGAAAAATTCGGTTTCGGGAGTAGGATTTATCATTTTTTGGAGAAGATATCCTTAATCACCATGGTTCCGCTTCTTTCGATTTTCGGGTAAGGGGTCATTCCCTCGCCGCCGTTTCCCTTATCCAGCACTTCAAGCAACTCGCCCGAAGATGAATAAAGGTGGAGTTCCCACGGCCGGCTCGGCGCGTTAAAATACCCCGAATTTTTTTGCACATTCCGCTGAAAGCTTTGATTCAGCCGGTCGGTCACGCTACGCGCCTGCGTGAGAGAAACATCGGCAAGCGTCCAATTTACGGAAGATCCGCCCATGTCGAAAACCAAAACCGATTTTTCGTCGGTTTCTTCTTTCATGGTAAACTTCCAGCTGAATTCCTGCCAGCTCGTGCTTAAATCAAGAATACGCCCGTTGGCGTACGGCACATATTTATCGGAATCTTTTTTCAGATCCACGTTGAGCGTGCGCGGGCTGTCGGCTTTGGCGCGCATGCTGAAGATGTAAGTAATTCCGTACCGGAGCGGGAGAATTTGTTTGAACTGAAGGCTCCAACTGTCGCTGCCGCCGTCTTGAATTTTGAAATAAACTTCATTTTTATTCGGGACCAAATCCACCTTGCCGCCCCAGAAATCCGAAATCCAGGGAGCAAGCCCATTTTCCGCATTAAAATTTCCGTTCTGAATCAAGTTACCGCTTTTTCCGGAAACGCCGATTTCAAAATTTTCATCTTGAATAAAACTTGGAATCACGCTCGTATTTTGAATGCTGAGCGAGCTGTCCACAGCCACTTCCTTGCCCCAGCCGTGAAGCGTGTTGTAAGAGCCGCGGGTGGTCATATCCATTTCGGGACAATCCGTGTTCCCCGGTCCCCAACTCCAAGCGAGCCAACCGATATCGAGGCGTTCGGCTTCGGCCATAATAAAGCGGTAAGGAATTTCGCGGACGCCGCCTACGGCTACCGGCGCAAATTCTCCGATTACGAGAGGAAGATTGAGGGAAACCGATTCTTCAAGCGTACCTGTTACGCGTTCTTTGACGGTGGCGTAACCTGTTTTTTGCGGATCGTGAAGTTCCGAAGGCCACCACATGTGAATAGAGAACAGCAGATTGTGTTCCGGGTCGCTTTGCAATAACTTGGGGCCAACGCCTAAAATATTTTTCGCGGATTTTCCCCAGTCATCGGCATCGATCATTAAAGGAACGCGGATTCCCGCCGCTCGCATTTGAGTGACCATCATGTGATAAGCGTTGTAAAATTCCTCGGCGGGAACTTCCGAATCCCCTACCTCGTTTCCGATGTTTAGAATAAGGTATTCCTGATGATTCCGGATCATTTCCAAAACATCGTCGCGGAGCCAAAACGAAAGAAGATCCGGCAGCCGTTCCCACTTTCCGCTGGCATCGTGGAGTTCCGGGATCGGAATCATTTTGTACTTGATACATTCGGCGATGATATGATCCAAATCGTTTACACGCCCGTGCATATTCCAAACGATACGCACCGCATTGGCTCCGGTTTTTGCAATTTCGGGAACCGTGATTCCGTCACGGTCCGTCCAGACAAACATGTGATTGACACCGCGCAACACTACCTGTTCATTATCTTTCGAATAAAGAAACCGCCCTTGAACAAAAAAGCCCGGACTCATCTTCTCATTCATTGTTCCATCTACCTTTTTAAGCGTCATATATCGAAAACCGTTTTTCAAAATTTAACTATTTAGTGAGAAGTTCGTTTGATTTTCAGGAAAAAATAATGTGATGCCGGGATATTTACATTTATTTTACAAATGAATTATGAATTGATGTTCGGGCAGGGATGGTGACCCGAAGGGCGGAGACGCGCGGAACTTTTGTTCTTCGGGCATGAAAAGTTTGGGACAAAGTTGCGGCGCACATTGAGAATGTTCCGCACGGCTCCGTTGCACTTGGCGGGAAATCCGCCTTAGTGCAATACAACCCGGCCGCCGTCAGGCGGGCACGCCCCAAAAACGAACAGCAACCGCTTTGCCGGATATGCAGGAATTGTTTTTTTATTCCAAATATTCCCGAAGCAGTTTTTCAAGCGCGGTTTCGTTGGGGGCGCCGTTCCAGTTTTTTATGATGTAACCTTTCGAGTCTAAAAGGAGAAGAGTCGGTACGGCGGAAATGCCGTAATGCCGCCATAATGTTTGCGTGCCGTCACGGTACATGGGATAAGGGTGCGCATGCCCTTTTTCAAAGGCGGCCAGTTCTTTTTCGCTTTCGGTGGAGATGCCGATGATTTCAAACCCTTTTGCGGCATATTTTTGATAGAGCCGCGCGAGTATCGGAGAGGTTTTGCGGCAAGGGAGGCACCAAGTAGCCCAAAAGTCAAGTAACGTGAGTTTCGGTTTTTGTAAAACTTTTTGTCGGTTCGCATAGAAATTTTCACCGAGAGCTTTGGCTTTGTTCCCGATCAGAGAGCCCGTGAGTTCCGAGACATCGTCGGGGCGTTCGGTGAGTATTACGGACAACTTTGTTTTTTTACCGTTTCGTAAAATTTCAAGGGTCAGTTTTTCACCGGTTTTGGCTTTGGCAACCGCGTTTTGAATGACCGCCATATCCGTGAGCGGACCATCCCCTACTCCGATGATTTTATCTCCGGGTTGAATCCCTGCTTGAATGCCGCCGGATAGCGGGTGAACGCCTTGAATTTCAAGGGCGAGATGATTTTCGTAAGTGCTTTTTTTGAAAGAAAACCCAAGCCACGGCGCGGCAGAAATTGAGGCGGCGCCCCACAGCAAAATAAAGAGGAGTTTAGAATAAAAGTATGGAAAATTCACCATGAATTACCGTGTTTGCAATTTTTGTTTGTTTGATTCCGTAAACGGAAAATCCGCGGCCGATACTTTCCCCGAGGAGGTAAGAAATCCGGAACCCTACGCGGAAAAGAAACTGCGCTGTGTCCCAAGGGCGCGTGTCTCTGCCGTAACCGATAAATACAAGCGGAGAGGTTTGCCACTTTTCCTCTTTTTCAAATACGGTTTCGGAAATACCTAAACGGAAATAATTTTCAAATCCGTCTTCCGGAATTGTTCCCCAAAAAATAAAATGCCAGTCGCCGCCCGCTTCATAAAACGGTTCCGAGAGATCGGCGTTTATAAAAAAATTTAATCCGTGGCGCGGAAAGAGGCGGAACTGAGCTTGCAAATCCAAGCCGAAATCAAATGCGCTGAGATAATAAGCGGTGAAAACGCCGCCGCCGTAATTGAAAAAAGAGTTTTGCTTTACCTTCGGTTTTTCAAGTTCATTGTCTAAAAAGAATCCGGCGAAGCCGAACGAAGTTCCCAGACAAATGAATAAAAACAGGCGGGATAAGCCCTTAGGCATGTTCATTATTCAAAAACTCATCTAAATTATGATAGCCGTCGGCGGCAAGCGCCGCTTGGAGTTCTCGCCGCATGGCGTGTGCCGCCATCCAGCGGAAGGCCACTACCGAATAACACTGGACGACATCCACGCCGAGTTTCAGCAGATCATAAACTTTATAACCGTGGTCAATACCGCCGCAGGCCATTACGCTCATTCCGGGATAATTCTTTTTGATGTAACGAACCATCCAGCACATATTTTCATAAAGCGGCCGGCCCGAAATACCGCCGCGGTCGCCGTCGTCGCGAAGCACCGCCATTTTTTCGAGAGGCGTGGACAGATGAATGACTTCGCTTTTGGCGCTCGGGAAGGTGTTCCCCATCACGACACCGTTTACGCCGCAGCGCACGAGAATATCCATGACGGCAATCAACCCCCGTTCCAAAAGATCCGGGCTGAGTTTGGCATAAACCGCTTTGCGCACCGCTTGCGTATTTCTGAATTTCATGATTTCGGAAAAAAGACGTTCCGTAAAGCAAGTGTTCAAATCAATCCGGCTTTCTCCCGTATTCGGGCAACTGACGTTCACTTCGATATAATCTGCCGCCTGGTAAGCAATGCTGAATGTTTCCACGGTCTCTTTTAGTTTTTCCGCTTCATCGGTGATTCCCGGAGTTTCCGCTATGGAAATCCCGACGCAAAGCCCTGCTTTATGCGCGCGGATGAGTTGTTCATCGACTCTTTCGGCGATGACTTCTACGCCTTCGTTGTTGAGTCCCATGCTGTTGTGAATGGCGCGGTCTTCTTCTAAAAAACCGATGCGCGGCCGGTGTGTGTTCCCTTCCCGGAACCGGCGCGTGGCGGTTCCTACGGAAATACCTCCGAAGCCGACATTGGCATAATCCGGAATGCGTTTTGCGGTTTTATTCGCTCCGGCGGCAAGCATAACCGGGCAGCCGAAATAAAGCGATTGACTGTTATCCGAAAATGTGATTACTTTTTTCAGCGCCGGAGATTTATCGACTTTTCCGCCGTAGAGCCGGGCAAAACGAGCGTAATACTTAAAACTATCGTGACGAAATTCCGGGTAACGGTGAAAAATCCGCCGGATTAAAGCGAGAATTTTGTCGCCCCGCAAGAGGTAGTAATCGTGATTGATGAGTTCGGAATCCATATTTAATTAAATTAGTAAACCCCACTCCGAGAAGCGAGAAGAATTTAATGAAAGAGGCGTTTGAACTTCTGTTGCAGGCAAATTTTCAAAAGTATTTGGAAATCCTGAATGATTTAATCCGGATTCCGTCCGTGAGCTTTGAAAATTTTGACCGGAAGAATGTGGAACATTCCGCGCTTTTTTTGAAGAATCTTTTGGAGAAAGAAGGTTTTGAGAATGCGCAGCTGCTTACGCCGCCCGGCGGACATTCGAGCGTTTTTGCGGAAATTCCCGGAAAAACAGACGTTCCGGTAATTCTTTTATATGCTCATCACGATGTGCAACCGCCCCTGCGCAAAGAACTTTGGAAAAGTCCGCCGTTCGAGCCGGAAATCCGAAACGGACGTTTGTACGGAAGAGGTTCCGCCGACGATAAAGCGGGGATTGTGCTGCACCTTGCCGCGGCGCGCCTCGTGAAAGAAGCTCTTGGTGAACGCACGCCGCATTTGAAAATCCTGATTGAAGGCGAAGAAGAAATCGGAAGTCCGGGGCTTGAGTTTTTACTGAAAGAACATGCCGTACTTTTGAAAAACGATGCGGTTATTGTCGCCGATCTCTCGAATTTTGCAAAAGGCGTGCCCGCTCTCACGGCTTCTCTCCGCGGAATGACTGCGGCGGAAGTGAAAGTTTCGGCGCTTGAGGCGCCGCTCCATTCCGGCTCCTGGTCCGGTCCGATTCCGGATCCGGTACAAGCGCTTTGCCGCATGATCGCAAGCCTCACGGATGACGAAGGTAAAATCATTGTCAAAAATTTCTCCGATACCGTTGCGGTTCCGACAAACGAAGAAAAAGAAAAGTATGCCGCACTCCGCATAAAAGAAAAAACATTCCGGAAAGATTCCGGATTACTGGACGGCGTAGCGTTCACGGTTCCCGAAAATTTACTTCCCGAAACGCTTTGGCGCGCGCCTTCCGTTACGGTAACAGCGATGGAGACTCCCGGCGGTTTTGAAAATGTCGGTAATGTGCTTCAAAATACGGCGCGGGCGCGTATTAGTATTCGCCTTGCTCCCGGTATGGATTCGAAAACAGCGGTAAATGCCTTAACGGAACATTTGAAAAGCGTGTGTCCGTTTCATCTTCATTTATCCGTTACCGCGGAAACCGGCGCGGAAGCAGTCATCATCGATACCAGTCATCCTTATTTCCGAAAAATGTTTCAAGCTCTCGAAACCGGATACGGGACCGAAGCAAAAATCATCGGGTGCGGCGCGACCATTCCGGGAGTGATTTTATTTCAAAAAGCGTTCGGAGAAATTCCGGTTTTGCTTCTCGGCGTGGAAGATCCGGAGTGTAATGCCCACGGAGAAAATGAAAGTCTTTATTTGGAAGATTTTAAAAAATCCATTCTTTCGGAAGCTTTGTTTTTCCATTCCGTTATGGAGATAAATTCATTTTCATAAGAAGCGCGTTTTCGCCGTCGGCATAGTAACGCGGCCGGGTTCCCATGATTTTAAAACCGTTTTTAAGATAAAAAGATTTTGCTTTTTCGTTTGAAGGTCGCACTTCAAGAAAGCAAGTGCGCACATGACTTTTACGGAGAGATTTTTCCGCGAAATCCCATAATGTTTGCGCGATTCCCTGACGCTGAATTTCCGGAGAAACGGCAATGGCAAGAAGTTCCGCTTCGTCTGTCATGAGATGCAAAACCGCATAACCCGCCACTTGATTTTTATTTTCCGCAACAATGGAAAGCGAATAATGAAGTTCCGCTTCTTCTTGAAATTGCTTTAAGGTCCACGATTGAAATCCGGTTTCGTTTTGAATGGAAAGCACTTGCTCCAAATCCGCAGATTGCATAAGACGGATTTTCAGAGGCATTTCAAGAACCGCTTTTTTGAAAATAAGAGGGTTGAATGTAGTTTGCTTCTTGAACGAGGTTTGGGGTAAGTTCGGAAAAGAGTCGCGTGAACGGCTGAATTTCGGAACCCCGGGATAAAATCAGGTGATCCTCTTTTACACGCTCTTTTAATAACGCCCAAGCATCGGCATCACAGACAAAGTAATTTTTAACGTCAATTTGTTCTAAAAGCGTTTCTGTAGAAAGAAAAAATTCTCCGGATTCGTTTCCCAAATACCAATACCCGGGGCGCGCTTTCAAAATCACGGAAGCCGCTTCCGGATTTTGAGAAAGCGTTTTCAACGCTTTCAAGGTGGATACACCGTAAAGCGCGCGGTTTCCCGAAAAGCAAAGCCCTTGCCCGAATGCAATTCCCGTGCGGAGCCCCGTAAAAGAACCGGGACCGAGAGTCACGAGAAGCCGTTTGACTTCGCTTAGGGCCGCCGGACCTTTTTCCAAAAGTCGGTCGAGCAAAGTTTCGAGATTTTCTCCGCGGGCATCCGGCTCAAAAATTTCGGAAATCGTCTCACCTTCGGCGGAATAAAGCCCCATGGCAATCCCTTGACGCGATGTGTCGAGAATCAAATCCAGGGAACGCGTCATCGTTTTACCGAAAGACTTTTTTCAATAATGAGATCAATGAGTCCGGCATAAGAAATGCCGATACTTGCCATTTCCGCCGGCAAAATCGAAGTCGGAGTCATTCCCGGGAGCGTGTTGGTTTCGAGCGCCCACAAATTACCGAGAGCGTCAATGCGAACATCCGTGCGGCTGTAAACCGCGCAACCGAGAGCTTCGTGCGCATTCCTGGAAAGTTCCCGAATGGCGCGCGTACGTTCCGCCGAAAATTCCGCCGGAGTAATTTCCTGGCTTTTTCCAAGATATTTTGCATCGTAATCGAAAAATTCCTGAGAAGTCATGCGCATTTCCGTCGGGGGTATATTTCCCACGCCTTCCATGTAACCGCAGCTCGCTTCTTCGCCCGCAATAAAGCGTTCCAAAAGAAGTTTTTCGGTATTTTGAAAAAGTTCAAGACAAAGTTTTTCGGCTTCTTCCAAAGTTTTGGCGATTCCCATGCCGATACTCGAACCGCCGAGCGGGTCTTTAATCACGAGCGGAAAACCGAGCAGATCTGCCGCCGCCAGGAGTTTATCGCCGGAAAAAACGCTTTTTAGCAACACCGTATAAGGGGGCGTGGGGATCCCCGAGGCTTTATAAACTTCTTTGCTTATGATTTTATCCATTGCAACGGCGCTTGCGGTAAAACCGCTCCCGGTGTATGGGATTTTCCAATGCTCAAGGAGAGCCTGTACATGACCGTCTTCTCCCCATTTCCCGTGAAGCGCGAGAAAAGCAATGTCGGCATCGGGAAGCATGGAAAGCGCCGGGCTTTTTTCGCGGCGCGAGGCCGAGCCATCAAGGGCGTGAAAATAGTTTTCCGAAAAATTTTGCTGCTGATACGGGCTAAGTTCTCTGGAAGACCAACTCCACATATCGTCTTTCCCGATAAAAACCGGATGAACATTATACTTTTCCGGATTCATGGCGCGAACCACGTTCACACCGCTTACTACGGAAACTTCATGTTCCAAAGAAGGACCACCCATCAAAACGAGAACGCGCAAACGAGGCATAAAAACCGACTTGATTAAAGAAATAAAACTCTATGCAATAATAAAAAAACGGCGTGCGATTTTCTTATTTTAATGCCATGGAAATGAAAAAAACAGCTTACGCACGCCACCAAGAACTTTCTGCCCTTCTTTCCGAAGCAAGTAAACGTTATTACCAAGGGGAAGTTTCAGCGCTTTCCGATCAGGAATTTGACTTTGCCATGAAAGAACTCGAAGCGATCGAGGCGGCCTATCCGGAATTGCGTAAAAAGGATTCGCCCGCGCAAAAAGTCGGGAGCGATCTTTCGGAACTTTTCCCGAAAGTGACTCACCGCGTGCCGATGCTCAGTATTTCCAACGCTTATCAGATTTCGGAAATTCACGATTTTATCCGCCAAGTGGAAAAAGATGCTCACCCCGATTTGGAATGGGTCTGCGAACGGAAAATCGACGGCGTGAGCCTTTCGCTGATTTATGAAGACGGCGTTCTCCGCGAGGCAATCACCCGCGGCGATGGAATCCGCGGCGATGACATTACCGCCAACGTAAAGACCATTCCGGATGTTCCCCACACGCTTTCGGGGTCTCCGAAAGGTTTGCTTGAAGTGCGCGGCGAAGTTTATATGACGCGCGAAGATTTCAGACAAATGAATGAACGTTTGCAGCAGGAAGGCGAAAAAACATTTCAAAACCCGAGAAACACGGTAGCGGGAAGTTTAAAACTCAAAGACCCGGAAGAAACCCGGAAACGCCCGCTTCACTTTTTTGCTTATCTGATTCCCGAACCGAGCGGGGCAAAACTACATTCCGAAAATTTGGAACGCCTCCCCCGTTTGGGTTTTAAAACCGATCGGTTTTGGAAAGTAAACAGCCTTGAAGCGATTGAAAATACTGCCGATGAAATTCTCGCTTCCCGAAGTTCCCTCCCCTTCGATATTGACGGCATGGTTATTAAACTGAACGATTTGCGCCTCCAGGAAGAACTCGGCAATACGGCAAAAAATCCGCGCTGGGTGATCGCTTATAAATTTCAGGCGGAACGGGCGGAAACTCAAATTCTTTCCATTGATTGCCAAGTCGGGAGAACGGGAGCCGTGACGCCTGTGGCAAACCTCGCTCCTGTCTGGCTTGCAGGTACCACCGTCAAAAGAGCGACGCTTCACAATTTCGATGAAATCAGCCGCCTGGATGTGCGCGTGGGCGATACGGTCGTTATTGAAAAAGGAGGCGAAATTATTCCGAAGATTGTGGCGATGATTCCGGAAAAACGGGCGGCGGAAAGCGAGCCTTTCGAGATTCCGACCGTTTGCCCCGAATGCGGAATGCCGCTCACCCGCATTGAAGGAGAAGTGGTGATTCGCTGCGAAAACTTGCACTGCAAAGCCATGGTGCAGGCGCTTTTTGAACATTTCGCAAGCCGCGATGCCATGAATATTGAAAACTTGGGACCGGCTCTCGTTGCGGCACTTCTCGAAACCGGAAAAGTCAAACGGCTTTCCGACCTTTACCGCCTCACGCAAGATGACTTAATTTCGCTTGAAAGAATGGCGGAAAAAAGCGCGCAAAATGTGATTCAGGCCATTGAGAAAAGCAAGGAACGCAGTCTCGAAAATTTGATTTTCGGGCTCGGTATTCGTTTTGTGGGGAAAACCAGCGCGAAAAATTTGGCGCAGTATTTCGGGACTCTGGAAGCGCTCATGAATGCGGACAAAGAAACTTTGCAGCTGGTGGGCGACGTGGGCGAACGAATTGCAACGAGCATTTATGACTTTTTCCGGAACACCGAAGAACGCGCTGAAGTGGAAACTCTCATCACTCTCGGGCTTCCGACGGTGTATAAAGGCAAAAAAACCGGTAATTTGTTTTCCGGACAAACGGTCGTGCTTACGGGAACGCTCCCCACGCTTTCCAGAAGCGACGCCAAAGAACTTCTCGAAGCAAACGGCGGCAAAGTATCCGGATCGGTCAGCAAAAAAACTTCATGGGTACTCGCCGGCGAAGAAGCGGGCAGTAAACTCACAAAAGCCGAAGAACTCGGCATTCCGGTTCACGACGAAGAATGGCTTCTCCGGACTCTCCGCGAAAATCAGGAAACCTAATTTTTTTCAGGCAATTGCGCCCAATACCTTCGCGGGAGCATTTGCCGTTGTAAAAGCGGATTTTTCCGCTCTTGAATACAGGCGCTCTGATGGTATGATTTCCACATTTTGCAAAAATCATCTTCGAACCGCGGCAAATGAAAACGATCGATTGTGATTTCTTCCACGGTTTTGCGATCGAAGAAAACGCCTTTTTTGCGGTTAATGTCCCAAATAATCCATGAAAATTGCGGAAAACGCCTTACAAAATGCGGCGTGATCAGCGGAATAATATGGGATTCCGGTTCAATGCCGGCAAAGAAAAGTTCTTCTTCCAGTTTTTGAAACCGGAGAAATCCGTGAAGGCGATCCCGTTCCCGCCTCACCGAGTTGGTGATTCGAATCAGAGGCATCGCTTCTGCCGAAATCGGATTCAAGGCAAAAGTTTTGCCGTCTTCGGAAAAAAGTTTTTGAAGATACTCCCAAATTAGCCGCTCGACATCGGGAAGTTCCGAAAGAAACGAGGCGAAAATCATTTTACCGATAAATTCCCCGCCCTGCTCCGCAATACGTTTCCATACGCGATCCGCCGCTTCCGAAGAAGTTTCGATAGAGTAATGTTCTTCAAATAAATTCGGAGAGTAACGCGCCGCCGCCGCAAAAGAGCGTACCGGAAGTTTCAAGCGGTACGCTTCGAAAACCGCTGTCAAAAAACCTTCGAAAGAACCGTCATAGACAAAACAAAAATTCATGTGAGAAGCCCCGCCGGTTCAAAAAGAGAACCCTGGCGGCTCCAAACCGCTTCGTTCACCGCTCGTTGGTTCATAAGGCGCAAACTCCCGCGGAAACGGATAAAGTAACGCGCCCGGTTCAGCGCCACCCCCAGTTTTTTCAGGTGTTCCTCGCGAATCGCGGTAAAGCGCCGCCCTTGTACAATCATCTTCGCCGACTTCACCCCAATCCCCGGCACGCGAAGAATCGCTTCGTAATCCGCCGTTTCCAGATCTACCGGAAAAAATTCCGGATGCCGGAGCGCCCAACCGAGTTTCGGGTCAAAACGGGAATCCAAATTGGGGATTTTTTCATCGACAATTTCATGAAACTGAAAACCGTAAAAACGCATGAGCCAATCCGCCTGATACAGGCGATGTTCCCGCAGAAGCGGCGGCTGAGAAGTTAAAACCGGGAGACGCGCGTCTTCGTTAATGGGAATATAACCGGAGTAATACACGCGCTTTAACCTTTGCTTGCGGTAAAAACCGGAAGCAAGCCTTAAAATATCGAGATCGGAATCCGGAGTAGCGCCCACAATCATTTGCGTACTCTGCCCTGCCGGAAGAAACCGCGGCGTATAACGCGAAGATTTCGGAGCGGCGAGATACTCCGTTTTCCGTTCCGCAAGGAAATTCATGGGGCGGAAAACGGACTCATAATTTTTTTCCGGCGCGAGGAACAAAAGCGACTTTTGGGAAGGCAATTCCACATTCACACTCATGCGGTCGGCATAGAGCGCGGCCTCGTGAACCAACTCCGCGCTCGCCCCGGGAATCGCTTTCAGGTGAATATACCCGCCGAACCGGTGTTCCTGCCGCAGCGTTTTCGCCACGCGGATCAGCGCCTCCATAGTATAATCCGGGTTTAAAATCACCCCGGAACTGAGAAAAAGCCCTTCAATATAATTGCGCTCGTAAAACCCGATGGTGAGATCCACCACCTCGCACACCTTAAACGTAGCCCGCGGAATATCGTTACTCCGCCGGTTCGCGCAGTAAGCGCAGTCATAACGGCAGTTGTTGGAAAGCAGAATTTTCAGCAGAGAAACGCACCGGCCGTCTTCGGTAAAAGAATGGCAAATTCCCTGTTTCGCCCCGCACCCGAAACCGCCCTCCGGCGTATTCCGGTTGGAACCGCTGGAAGAACAGGAAACGTCGTACTTCGCCGCCGCCGAAAGAATCGATAACTTTTGTTCAAGCGTAATACTCATACTGCCTCTTTGTGCAGTTGTAAATATAACAAATTAGTGAACAAATGTGCAATTATTTTATAAAAACAGAAAAAAATATACGGCGTGCCCGCCTGCGGCGGCCGGGCTGTATTGCACTAAGGCGGGTTCTCCGCCAAGTGCAACGGAGCCGCGCGGCCTCATAAGCGCAAATCCGGTAAACGCGCGTCTCCGCCCTTCGGGTCACCATCCCTGCCCGAAATCGGGTTTTTCAGGGAAACAGGACATGAAAGACATTCTCAATGTGCGCCGCCGCTTGGTCAGAATCCATGTTTTTGGATGCTGAACCGTCCTGAATTTATTTCAGGATCAGCATGACAACGCAATAGTAGTTATGCTTGTCCGGAGTGACGATGGTATGTTCTTCGTGATTTCAATGACTGAATTCTCCATTTATGCATCCACATAGATTGTCATCACGAGCCACATAGTGGCGTGGTGATCCGGTGAGGTACAATACAGAATCCGGATGGCCACGAGCGATGCTCTCGCCATGACAAATCCGGCATGAAACGCCTCAAAACCGGGTCGAAAATATTCGACCCCTACCGCCGTTAGTGTCATGTTTCAAATTGTGAATCGAAATCCGGACTCACCTTTCTATGTATGCATCAATATTGATCGGGTTTGCATGTAAGTCTTTTTAAGTGTGCATCGCAACTTTGTCCCAAATCCCCATATCCTATTCCCTGCATTTCATACCCAAGGAACTCGGTAGCAATTTTTTATTTTCAAGGCGTTTGTATATGCGGTAAAACAACGTCAATACGCTTGCGTGCTGACAATGTTTTTGGAGGCATATACGAATGCCTTTTCTTCGCGTGAGGCAGGCGGAGGGCGGCGAAGCCGGTGCGGAGCACCGACCGGAGGGTAGCCCGGAGACACGCCGACCCGGCTTTCGGTTTGCAATGCCGAAAGGCAAAGGCCGGGGCACGCACAAATTAATTCTGTTGTTTTAAAATTCCAAACTCGCCGCAGAATCCGAAGAATCGGGTTCCGGAGTCCTGAACTCCGCCGGGAGAACTCTATCCAAATTCACTTGAGGCGCGGGCGGAACTTCACCGGCACTTTCCAAAGGAACCGCCGGATACAAACGCCCGGGAACAGCGACCGCCGGTTTTGCCCACAAAAGATCCCACTTGGAATAAAGAAGCGCCGCCCATTCGCGAAGCCAGAT
>JAISUZ010000003.1 GCA_031271785.1 Fibrobacter sp.
GAAGTTTTAATAGGGTGCACTCGCTGGCACACCGCGTTCACAAAATAATCCGGTATCCAGAAACCAATCCAGGTCACGGTATTCGTTAAAAAGCAAATCATTTTCAACCGAAATATAAACTCCGACTCCGGAAACTTTTTCAAGCTCAAATTCCTGTAAAAACCGGAGCGTAAAATCTTTGAATAAAACAACTTTATTGAGCTGCCGCCGAATGGAATTCATGTTAAAACCAAGTTGCTTCAGATAATCTTCAAAATCAAAAAACAAGGCGGGTTCTTTAGTATCGTATCTTTGAATTTGTTCACGGTCAGGACAAATTAAACCGGATTCTTTTTGAATATTTTCTCTCACTAAAACCGCTAAAGGTTCTAACTCTTTGGTATCGATAACCGTAATAGACGCCGATTGCAAAGCGCCGGTTTTGTCTTTGAAGTAATCCATGTAACTTTGAGCCGCTTCGTTATACTTGGGCTGCGGTAAAAATAAAAACGGTAATACGGAATCGTAAGGGAAACCGGCAGCCAAACTCTCCGTAGGAGAAGCGATAATCACACCGGCTTTATGGCGCAGTTGATATAAAATTTCAATGCCGCTCATCAGGCAAGCGTCAAAAATAAGAAACTCCAAATAATCGGGGAGAGCTTCCGCCAAATCGGTGATTTCCATTTCTTTGCCGTTGTCTCTGCCGAAAGAGCGGAGCACGGGATTTTTTAATTCGTCAAATTTACCGCTCGGCAGCCAGCCTGTTCCGTGCGACCACAAAACCAAACCGTAATGCTCTGCCGAAAACAGGGCAAAGGATTCGTCAATTACGGATTCGAGTACCTGTTTGGATGCCGAATTTTGGGGTTCATAAATTTTCAGAGTATCAATGGAACCGTTTTGAATTTTCAGTAAGCACGGTTTCTGATTGGGCGTATCCATATAAACAATTAAGTTATACTCATTTGAAAATGTAACGGAACGCATTTCCAGTATATCTTTTTCGGCATTGCGGGAAAGATTATTATCCGCAGCCATATAAACTAAAACCGTGCGCTCGGAACGGATTTTAATTTGCACGCCGGGTACGGAACAGGAGACACACAAGCATACGGTAAAGAACAAGGAAAATAATCTATACAAATTATTCCGCGGATTGGGTGATGGTGAAACCGGTTGCGCAATTCCTGGCAGGCATATAAACTCTAAACAACCTTTCTTGATTGCTTCCATTCGGATTTACAAAAACCGTGATTGTATATGCATCTGTTTTTTGCAGTTCAAACCAGGAACATTTTGCTTTTATGATCTCACCATAACAAGATTCTTCTGCACAATATTCCGAAATGGTACCGCGATATTCTTCGCAATTATTTTCTGCAAAATCATAATTAGCAAACCTCCAAAAAGATTCGCTTACGGATACACTATCCACACCACCTTGTGCACTAAAAGATAATGTATCTTTGGATACTCCAATAGGATTACAATAACCAATTGGCCCGGTATGCTCACAGGCAATTAGGACTAAAAGAATGAATAAAAGTAAATATTTCATTCAGCTATTCCGCAGATTGGGTGATGGTGAAACCTGAATGACAATTGCCGGCTTGTATGCCAACTTCAAAAGATCTTTCTTGATTTGTTTCATTCGAATTCACAGTAACAAAAATGAGTTGCGATTTCGTTCTGGTGACTTCTAACCATGAACATTGGAATTTCATAATCTCATCATTATTATGACAATAATTATTGGAACAATAATTAGAATCAAAGCTGTAAATCATTTCACAACCATTCTCCGAAAGATCGTAACCTGTAAGCCACCAGAAAGAATCACTTACGAATACACTGTCCACACCGCCTTGAGCATTAAAGGATAAAGAATTCTTGAATGTTTTAGGAGGATTATGACAAAGCCCCACAGGTTCTGAATATTCGCATGAGCATAAAATCAAACAAAAAATAAAGAATAAATATTTCATTCGGTTATTTTGCCGATTGGGTGATGGTGAAACTCGTGCCGCAATTACCGGCTTGCATAAAAACTCTAAAATGCCTTTCTTGATTGGTTTCATTCGGATTTACGGAAACCGTGATTGTATATGCATCTGTTTTTTGCAGTTCAAACCAGGAACATTTTGCTTTTATGATTTCGCCTCTATGACTACAATAATTATTAACACAATAATCAGTATCCGAATCATAAATTTCGTCACAACCATTCTTCGTAAAGCCATAACTAGTAAGCCACCAAAAAGAATTGCTTACGGATACACGATCTATACCACCCTGTGTACTAAAAGATAAGGTATCTTTCGATAATTCGGGAGGAGTGCAAGTAAAGCGGTTTTCCTCGCAGGCAATTAAAAGGAATAATAACATAACATACAATAATTTCATCATTTTTCTACCTATAAATATGGGGTACTATTTCAATAAGATGCTGATAATTCCCTTCTTCATACGATTTAGTATTGGAAGCCAAACTGTCAAGATTGGTGTTGAAAAGGCCGGCCACCTGATAGCCATTTTCATCACCACCCCATCCCCAATTACTGTGAAAGAAAACAGCAGGTTCATAGAAAGGAGTAATGGTTCCATTAGTTAAGTAATAATAATACATTACATTTTTCTTTAAATAACCGTCTATTACCCATGAATGACATTTATCTCCATAAGTATTATAAGTAATACCCAGTATTGTTTGCTTTATTTTTCTCGCGCAACCCTCAACTAATAAAGGCCGTTTATTCTTTAGCGAGCTAATAACCAAATCTTTCTTATAACTCACAATACCAGGCAGATCAACCAAAGAGGATTGAGTCGTTTTATATCCCTGTTTTTTTAAGAAGTTCACCGCATTTACCATCTTAGCGCTACTACCTTCGCAACCATACTTCATTCCCACACCTTTTCCGATTTTCTGAAATAGAGTGGCGATTTGATTTTTAACAGCAACCGGAGAACTATCATCCAGTTTCAATTTCCCAACCATATTAGAACCCGCTCTTGTTGGATTTGCCGTATATTGGTTTAAAATATTCCAGTCAAAGGAATAATTATCAATTTTCGCCGGATGTTTCCAGTAAGCCATAATTTGTGCCACCGAAGTCGCTACACAACCTGCCCAGTATTTTCCATTACCCGGCGCATCGGCAATGCCGGAACAATTACCACCTACATTATCATTATATATGTCCCATTGATTCCATTCCACAGGAATAAGAGGGGATACCGATTCGAGTGTTTCCCTCAAATCACCGTAAACGTAATAACACCCCGAGACATTTACACAATTTGGCGCTTTGGTATCAAATTCACTACTCAGTTTTTCTTGAGCACTCGCGAGCAAAGAATCCTTTTGTTCTTCCGTTTCTATAATATTATTCAAAATGAAATTTTCCATACGTTCCAGCATTAAAACCATTCCGGGATTATCCGTTGAGTCTATTAACGATCCCTGATCAAAAAAGCCCAAAATAGGACTCTCTACCCGCGTGTCGGCAGCGAGTATCGCAAAACCCTGATTATCTTGAAAATTCACTACATACGCCAAAGTATCCGGGATCTCAATTTCCGGCTCTCCGCCGGATTTCAGGGCAACGGCCTTTGAATTTTCGGAAACAAGCGGGGTGATAGAGTGGACTTTTCTGCCGGTCCCTGATTTTAGGCCGGTTTCTTCGTCTAAAATCCCGATAACATTATCAATCAGTTTTACGATTTCTGCGCCGCTTATCCGGTGATTCGGTTCCCTCATTTTGTAAAGCATTTTTACTTCTTCCGGCGAAAGAGAATCATCGGTAACGGCAGCGGTATCATGAGCGACTATAGGAGTGATATTGATAACTGCGCTTTCCGTATCATTGGAGCAGGAAATTAACCCCCCACCAAAAAGTGATAAACAGAAACCGGCAAAGACTTTCAAAGCGCTTTTCATAAACCTTCCTTTTATGCAATCCAAAACACGCTTAATAAATATATCTTAATATTTAAGAAATGCAACCCAAAAGAGTATTTTAATGCAAAAGTTTTTGAGAGTGGTTTGCTTTTGATTCGGTTTTGCCATGTGATTCCGTATTTCTCGCGTTTTTACGCAATCGTGCTCCCCTGCATTTTATACCTAAAGAGAACCGCGCGGGAGTGGCATTTTACATTTTTAAGGCGTTTGTATATGCCTTTTCTTCGCGTGAGGGATAGTGACCCGAAGGGCGGAGACGCGCGGGTTACTTGTCCGAAGTTTTAGTTCGCGCGGCTCCGTTTTTGCCGCATCAGCTGAAGTCGCAATGTCATGTAAGACTTTTCAGCTACTGAAATCCCGCATCCGGTGCGGGATGACTGAAACGCAGTGGGCGCTCGGCAAAAATATAGCCCGACCCGGCGATTCTTTTTTCATGCACGTGTGCAATCGCCGGGCACGCCCGTCGGATCCATAAAAAAAACGCACCTCGTGAGACAAAGTGCGTTGGATTCGATCAAGAACGGTTTAGAGAGCTTTGAAAGCTTGTTCCATGTCCGCAATAATGTCATGGACGTGTTCGATGCCGACCGAGAAACGGATCAGGTCCGACGGTACGCCGCTCGCTTTCAGTTGTGCTTCGCTGAGTTGCCGGTGGGTGGTGCTGGCCGGGTGCAGGCAGCAGGTTCTTGCATCGGCTACGTGAGTGACAATGCGGGCGATTTTCAGGTTTTCCATGAAACGGCAGGCGGCTTCGCGCCCGCCTTTCACACCGAAGGAGACTACGCCGCAAGTTCCTTGCGGCATATATTTTTTGGCACGCACATAATAAGGGCTGCCGGGGAGTCCCGGGAAATTCACCCAGGAGACCTGCGGATGATTTTCCAGGTATTCGGCAACGGTGAGCGCATTTGCGGTATGGCGTTCCATACGGAGGGCGAGCGTTTCAAGACCGAGGTTCAAAAGGAACGCGTTTTGCGGAGAGAGCATGGTGCCCAAATCGCGCATGAGGTGCGTGCGGCATTTGATTATGTAAGCGGCTTTGCCGAACGCTTCCGTGTAAACGGTGCCGTGATAGGATTCGTCGGGCTCAGTCAGTTCCGGGTATTTTCCGGCGGCTTTCCAGTCGAAATTACCGCTGTCCACAATAACGCCGCCGAGGGAACAGGCGTGCCCGTCCATGTACTTGGAGGTGGAATGGACGATAATGTCTGCGCCGAACTTGAACGGATTGCAATGAATCGGAGTCGGGAACGTGTTATCGACAATGAGCGGGACCTGGTGTTTGTGCGCGGCAGTCGCAAAAAGTTCTATATCCAATACGGTGAGCGACGGGTTCGTGAGAGCTTCCCCGAATACGCAGCGGGTGTTCGGACGGAAACATTTTTCCAGCTCTTCCGCCGTGATATCGGGAGCCACAAATTCAAATTCAATTCCCATTTCCCGCATGGTTTTGTTGAAAAGGTTATAGGTACCGCCATAAATCGCGCTGCAGCAAATAACGT
Source organism: Fibrobacter sp. (assembly GCA_031271785.1). Taxonomy (GTDB): domain Bacteria; phylum Fibrobacterota; class Fibrobacteria; order Fibrobacterales; family Fibrobacteraceae; genus JAISUZ01. Next base: position 5,446 of record JAISUZ010000003.1, read on the forward strand.
GATCGCCGGCGCGCGCAATGTTCAAAACAGAGTTTAACGAGGCGGATTGTCCGGAGCTGCAAAGCATGGCCCCTACGCCGCCTTCGAGGTCGTTGATCTTTTGCTCGACCGCATCGACGGTGGGGTTGGCAAGGCGGGAATAAAAGAAACCGGCGGCTTTCAGGTCAAAAAGATCACCCATCGCCTGTGCGGTGTCGTAAGCAAAGGTGGTGCTTTGGTAAATCGGTAAAACGCGGGGTTCGCCGTTTTTGGGGTTCCAGCCGGACTGGATACATTTGGTTTCAATGTGAAGTTCTTTCATGAAAAACGAATATAGAAAAATAAAAATGCGGTAAAAATGGAGCGGTTCCGGAATTTCGGGCGAGATAATTTCTATTTTATACGCCTCTTTTTTAAGGAGTTATTATGTACTACGAAACCATTAAAGTCTTTGACTGCACCATCCGCGACGGCGGTTTGGTAAACAAGCACCAGTTCAGTTTGGAGTTTGTACGCCGTTTGTATCAACTCTTAAATGCGGCCGGAATCGACTATATGGAAATCGGGTATAAAAATTCTCCGGAACTTTTCGACCCGAAAGAATACGGTCCCTGGAAATTTTGCGAAGACGATTTGCTCTGGCGCGTGAAAGAAGGTTTTGACGCCAAAACCAAGCTTTCCGTAATGGCAGACGTGGGCCGCGTGAATATGGATGCGATTAAACCGCGCAGCGAAAGCCCTTACGATATGGTGCGCGTGGCGAGCTATGTGAAAAACATCGACAAAGGCATTAGCCTTGTAAACGCTTTTTCCGAACTCGGTTACGAAACCGCCATCAACATCATGGCGATCAGCCGCGACCGGGGTCCCGAACTGGACGAAGCGCTCGAACAAATCGAAAAAGAATGTAAAGCAAACGTGGTTTATATTGTGGACAGTTTCGGTTACTTCTATCAGGAAGATATCGACGAATGTGTAAAGCGCTACCGCAGTCACATTAAAAGCCGGAGCCTCGGGTTCCACGGACACAACAACCAGCAACTCGCGTTCAGCAACACCATTCAGGCGATTATGAACCGCGTGGATTATCTGGATTGTACCGTTTCCGGAATCGGCCGCGGCGCGGGCAACTGCACCACCGAACTTCTGCTCGGGTTCCTGAAAAATCCGAAGTACGATATTCGCCCGGTGCTGGATGCGATATCCGAACTTTTTGTTCCGCTCTCCAAGGAGTATGAATGGGGTTACATCATTCCGCAAATGATCAGCGGCATGCTGAACCTTCACCCCGAAGATGCGATCAAAGTGCGCAAAACCGCTGAAAAAGATGATTACCGCGCCTTTTACGAAAAAATGGTAAACGCCGGTTTGGTATAAGAGAGAGACCTCCTTACGGAGGTCTTTTTTGCAGATGGCAAAAAATTCTTTTTATTTTCCGGCGCTGGACGGGCTTCGTTTGCTCGCCTCGCTGAATATTGTTCTCCTTCACCTCGGCTCGTCGAATGCCCTCGGTTATTTAAAATCCGAATGGCTGAAGCCGGTCATTCAAGCGCCGGCGTTTGCCGCGGGACTTTTCTTTGTGCTCGCCGGGTTCCTGTTCGGCTCCAAATTTCATGATCCGGAAAGAAAAGTGGCGTTTCTGCCTTTTATGCGCGCGCGGTTTCTCAAATTATACCGGCTGCATTTTGTCTGCACCATCCTGATGTTTGTGATCCTCGCGGTTCGTTTCGGCGGGCTCGAAGGCCTCTACCATCCGTGGCGCTCTCTCGTTTTGCATTTAACGCTCACTTGGGCGATCGTCCCCGACCTCGGCATGAAATTAAACGAACCCTCGTGGGCGCTCACCGCATTCTTTTTCTGCTACGCCGTCACGCCCGCATTCAGCAAGCGGCTTAATTCAATCTCGATGAAAAAGGTTTACTGCCTCTGCGCGCTGGTTTTTATACCGGGAATCATTTGGGGGATTTTATTCGGACTGAACTTCGGCGATTTCGCGAGTTACGAATCGCGCTACCGCTTTTACCATGTCTTTGTACCGGTGCGCATCTGCGAATATTTATTCGGAATGATATTATTCCGGATTTATAAAGAACGCGGCTTTGATTTCTTAAAGAAAAAATTCGTGAGCGGCGCGCTGCAGTTTTCCCTGCTCGCCTTGCTTTATGTAAGCCTCTTCTTTTTGGAAACGGAATCGGCGGCATGGAATTACATTTGCCACCACACCATACCGATACTCATTTACGGCGCGCTGATTTTAAGCCTCACGGCCTCGCGCGGATTTTTAGGAACCCTCTTTTGCATTCGCCCCGTGCGTCAAGTCGGAAAAGCCTCGTTTTACCCTTACCTGATTCACTTGCCGATGATCGCCGTCTTCTGGTGCTTCGCCGATCTGAACACGCCTTTGAATCTGCTCGTGTTCCTCGTGGTGATTTACGGTCTGAGCACATTTTATCAAATGTGGAAAGATTCCAAAAGAAAGAAGAAAATCTCGAAAACCGCGTAAGAACGATGGCGTGCCCGTGTCCGTTTTCAACGGGCGGGCCGGGCTGTATTTTTGCGGCAACAAGTCGCCTGCAAAAACGGAGCTTCGCTTGTCTGCTCTTTAGGTTTGTTCTTCACCGCGAATCTCCGCCCTTCGGGTCACGATCCCTCACGCGAAGAAAAGGGGGTAGCGGAAGACGGAGCCCGCCGCCCGGCGACTGAAAGAAGCCGAATAAGGCGGCGGGGTAAAACTCCGGCTGAAGCGAGGGGGACGTGCCCCCTTCCAAACCACCTGATGTATTTTTCGCCGACTTCACCGCTTTGTCCCTGAATTTCATGCCCGGAGAACCGGATTTATTATATTGTCAAACATGGCAAGAATCAAAGAACTGAATAACAACGGGGCTCCCGTTCGTCATGTGACTTGGATCGGTTTTGTCATCAATCTCGTTCTTTCCGGCGCGAAATTTGCCGTCGGGTATTTCGGGGGGTCGCGCGCGCTCATTGCCGATGCCGTTCACAGTTTGTCCGATATGGTGACCGATGTGGCGGTGATTCTCGGTTCTTTTGTTTGGAATACGCCTCCGGATAAGCTTCATCCTTACGGACACCGCCGTATTGAAACCATTATTTCCATCGGTATCGGGCTTGCGATTTGCGTGGTCGGCGTGTTTCTCGCTTACGAATCCGTTCTCGCGATCGTAGAAGGAAAGTCGTCGCATCCGGAGTGGATTGTGGCCGTTACCGCCGCTGTTTCCATTGCCGTGAAAGAATTTTTATTTCAATACACGATCCGGAAAGCGAAACGCTTGAGAAGCCCTGCTCTTGTGGCTAACGCCTGGCATCACCGCAGCGATGCTTTCAGTTCCATTCCCGTGCTGCTCGCGGTTTTGTTCTCCATTATTTTCCCGCAGCTGGTTTTTCTGGATTCTCTCGGCGCCGCGCTCGTTTCCGTCTTTATTTTCAAATCGGGTATTGACATTGCGCTTCCGGGCACAAAACAAATTATCGATACGGGCGCCGACGAGGCCTTATCCGAACGCTTGAAACAAATCGTGCTTTCCATTCCCGGCGTTATGAGCATTCATGGTTTCCGCACGCGTTATGTCGGAGATGATCTGTATGTGGATTTGCATATTGTAGTGGACACGCAACTGACTTTGGTCGCGGCGCACGCCATTGCCGAAAAAGCGGAGAAAAGCCTCCTCGCTTCCGGGGATCATGTGGTGGATGCCCTTGTTCATGTGGATCCTTTCGATAAAAATAAAGCTCAAACTAAAGAGAATGAGTAATATTTCCCCCCTTCTTTTGCTAAATTGAAGCGGTCTTAAAAAGGATTTTAAAATCATGAGTTTTATTGATAAACTTCTGCATAAAGCATTCGGAACGCCGCACGAACGAAAAGTGAAAAAATTGATGCCGGTGATCCGGGAAATTCACGCGGCTCGCGAATCAATTGCCAATTTAAACGATACCGAACTCGCCGCGAAAAGTGCGGAACTCCGCGAAAAGTTAGCCGCAGGCGCCACCCTCGAAGATATTAAGGTGGAAGCCTTCGCCGTCACTCAGGAAGCGTGCGACCGTCGTTTGGGTATTTTCAATGTGTTTGACGCCAAATACGAATTTGATTTTTCAAGGCTCGGGGCGGATCTGCAAGAGGCCGCGGAGAAGGCGAAGGCGGAACTTGCCGCCGGCAAGCCGGAATATGAAGTGTATCTGCCGGCGGCGTTTTACGCAAAAGTGCGCGAACTTTATCCCGAATCGGTAAAGCCGTTCCGGATGATGCCTTTTGATGTGCAGCTCATCGGCGGCCTTGTGCTTCACGAAGGGGCGATTGCCGAAATGGCGACCGGTGAAGGTAAAACTCTCGCCGCCGCGTGCCCGGTTTACCTCAACGGGCTTTCCGGTAAAGGCGTGCATGTGGTGACGGTGAACGATTACCTCGCCGGGCGCGACGCCGCGCAAATGGGCCGCGTTTACAAATTCCTCGGACTGAAAGTCGGTTTGATTGTCCACGGGCTGAATAACGATCAGCGCCGGGAAAGTTACGCCGCCGACGTGACATACGGCACCAACAACGAATTTGGGTTCGATTATCTCCGTGACAATATGGCGATTGAGGCGAAAGATCTCACGCAGCGCGAACTCAATTTCTGTATTGTCGATGAAGTGGACTCCATTTTGATCGACGAAGCGCGCACGCCGCTCATTATTTCGGGCCCTACCGAAGCGACCACCGATAAATACACCAAAGCAAATACGCTCATCAAAAATCTCCAGCGCGATAAAGACTTTAAGGTCGATGAAAAAGACAAACACATTCAGATTACGGACAAAGGCGTTTCCCATATCGAATCTCTGATGGGAATCACAAACCTTTACGGCGAACACGCCGACTGGGTGCACTTCATTAACCAGGCGCTCCGCGCCCATTACCTTTTTGAAAAAGATGTGGATTACATCGTTCGCGAAGGCGAAATTGTGATTGTGGATGAAAACACCGGGCGCTTAATGGAAGGCCGCCGCTATTCCGACGGCATGCATCAGGCGATCGAAGCCAAGGAAGGCGTGCAGATTCGCCGCGAGAACCAAACGCTCGCGACAATCACTTTCCAGAATTTCTTCCGGATGTATTCCAAACTTTCGGGCATGACGGGAACCGCCGAAACGGAAGCGACGGAGTTCTTCAAGATTTACAATATGCAGACCTGGGTGATTCCCACGCATAAACCTTGCATTCGCGATGATATGCAAGACATGGTTTACAAAACCGAAGAAGCCAAATGGAAATACATTGTCGCCGAAATCAAGAGACGCCATGAGAAAGGCCAACCGCTTCTCGTAGGTACCATCTCCATTGAAAAATCGGAAAAGATTTCCGGGCTTCTCAAAAAAGAAAAAATCGAACACGAAGTATTGAACGCCAAAAACCACGGCCGCGAAGCGGAAATTATTCAGTTTGCCGGTCACAAAGGTAAAGTCACCATCGCGACAAACATGGCCGGCCGCGGTACCGATATTGCGCTTGGCCCCGGAGTGGTGGAACTCGGCGGGCTTCACGTTCTCGGTACGGAACGGCACGAATCCCGCCGTATCGATAATCAGTTGCGCGGCCGCGCCGGCCGTCAGGGCGACCCCGGTTCGAGCCAGTATTTCCTCTCGTTGGATGACAACTTAATGCGGATTTTCGGCGGCTCCAATGTGAAGCAGCTCATGAGCCGTTTCGGTTTCAGCGACGACGAAGTGATTACCCACCCGTTTGTCTCCCGCAGTATCCGCACGGCCCAGCGCCGCGTGGAAAACCAGAGTTTCGAAGCGCGTAAATACCTGCTCGATTATGACAACGTCATGAACGAACAGCGCAAAGTGATTTACGGACTGCGCCGCCGCATTCTCGACGGGGACAATATCCAGCAGGATATCATGAACCGCATTGAAGATGCCATCGATATCAAGGTATCGGGATTTGTGGACCCGGGTTCTTACCCCGAAAGCTGGGATATGGAAGGGCTCACCACCGAACTCAAGCGGAGTTTCGATATTGATTACGCTCCCACAGCGGAAGAACTTCACGAAAAAACCGCCGAAACCGTTTTGGACGATGTGCTTGCGCTTTGCAAAGGGAAGTATGAGAAATTAAGCCAGGTGGTTCCGGAACAGGACCTCCGCTATATCGAACGCCGGATTCTCCTTGCAACGATCGACCTTCAATGGAAAGAACATTTGTACGGAATGGATCAATTGCGCGACGCGATTCGCTTCCAGGGTTACGCTCAAAAAGATCCTTTAATGGTTTACAAAAGCGAAGGCTTCAAGATGTTCCAGGACTGCCTTGAAACGATCGCCACTTACATGACGAACCGCCTGCTGAGCATTCGCATTCAACTCGCGGACGGCACAATGGTATCTCCGTCGCAGATCACGGTTCCGCAAGCCAAAGCGCCGGAACAAATGCAGGAAAACAGCAGCGAAATCAAAGGCGATAACAGCAGTCTGCCCGCTTCGGCGCTCCCCGGCACACGCCCGCAAAAGCCAAAAAAAGCGGCGGTGCCCGTGAAAAACGAAGGTCCGAAACTCGGGCGGAATGATCCTTGCTGGTGCGGCTCCGGGCTGAAATACAAAAAGTGTCACGGGAAATCCGAGGAATAATGCTCCGCGTATCTCCCCGCTTTTTTTGCCTTGAAGGAATTGACGGCTCTGGGAAAACCACGCAGATGGAACTTCTCGAAGCCGCGCTCACAGAGCGCGGGCATGCATGCGTGCGGCTCCGCGAACCCGGCGGCTCTAAAATTTCGGAACAGATCCGCGCCCTCCTTCTGAATCCGGAATTTAAGGGTGTCATGGATGATAAAACCGAACTCCTGCTTTACTCCGCCGCGCGGGCGCAAGTCATTCGCGAACTCATCGCGCCCGCCCTCGACGCCGGAAAAGTCGTACTTGCCGACCGCTTTGTATGGAGCACCTTTGCCTATCAGGGCTTCGGCCGCGGCCTCGACGCCCAAATGATCATGGAACTCTCCGAAATCACTTGCGGAAACTACTTTCCGGAACTCACGCTCGTGCTGGATGTCTCGGTAGAAGAATGTGCCGCTCGCATGAAAAAAGGAGAACGCGTCCCCGACCGCCTCGAATCGGAAAAAAGCGTATTCTTTGAACGCGTACGCGCCGGTTACCGGCAAGCCGCCGCCGATTACTCCGAAAACGTCGTCTTGATCGACGCCTGTAAAACTCCCGAAGAAATGCACCGGGACATTTTGGAACGCGTCCTCGCCCGCATTTAAGACAAATTCCGGTTGCCGGAACCGGAGAAAATCTTCAAATCATTTGGAAGGGGGGCACATCCCCCTCGCTTCAGCCGGAGTTTTATCCCGCCGCCTTATTCGGCTTCTTTCAGTCGCCGGGCGGCGGGCTCCGTCTTTCGCTACCCCCTGATCTTCGGGCATAAAAATCAGGGACAAGGGATACGGAGTTCAAGCAGAAACTTCACACAGGGAAATGGTTTGTCATCGCGAACGCGGAACACACGAGCCACGCAGCGGCGTGGTGATCCGGTGAAGAACAATACAGTGTCCGGATGGCCGCGGGCTCTGCTCTCGCCATGACAAATCCGGCATGAAAAACGTTCCTAATCTGCGATGATACTTATTACCTGTTTGCAATTTCCGAGGAACTCGGTAGCAATTTTTTATCCCTAAGCGCGGTTCTCAATGCTTTTTTCAAAACCTTTAGGCTGGAAGCCGCTCCGGTTTTGAAAAAAGTGTTGGAATCGCGCGAAGATACGTGAGGCAGGCGGAGGGTGCGCGCCTAAGGCGCGCAGTGCGCAGCACCGACCGGAGGGTAGCCCGGAGACACGCCGACCCGCGCTTCGCGCGGGGCACGCCCATCTTACAAGCTATACTGTATGTAAGTTCCGATGGAATGGATAATACGCGACATCGGGGAAAAATCTTTTCCGTCGTAAGCCGCGATTTTGATATAGGAATCCAGGCGAATGCCGATACTGAATTGCCAGGGGAGATAAGCTTCGATCATGGCGGTGTTGTTCCCCACAATATCGAATCCGGTAGCTCCGTAATGCGGTTCCGACCGGGGCATGGTGCTAAACAGGTAGGCATTTACTTTGTCTTTGAATATGCCGTGTCCGAGCCATTCGACTTCCAAATTGAATTTGTAGTTAAGCCCGTAACTGAGCTGGTATGTGCGCGTGACTTCGTAGTTTTCCTTTCGCTTGGCAAGGATATCGTCATAGTTAAAATCGGAAGAACCGAGAACCACGACGGAGGGCAGGTGCGTCATGCGGAAACGCCACATCGGGATAAATTCAAGGTTGAAGTCAAGCCCGACTCCAAGCGAAAGCGCGCCCATCTCTACGAGCTCGCCGTAGTAAGTGTCAAAGTGAGCGTAAGTGCCGACATCCGCCCAATTATTGCCCGAATTAAAATGAAGGTTAGCAAGTTTCCCGAGGGTGTTCATCCGGAAAAAGCCGCCGCCGGTGTGCCCCCAATCCTGCGTGAGGTCCACCGTGAAATACTCAAACGGTTCTTTAATCGTACGGTCCGGCGTTCCGTAAATCAGGTCGAACCCGACCATGGCAAAGCCGCCGTTCCAGCCGTCTATATCCGGATTGCTATAGAGTTCGTGATCATAATTATATTCATGCCCGAAGCGCGCGCCGCCGCCTAATTTTAAAGAAAGTTCCATCGGCATATAGCCGGGATTATGGGTACGCACGCCGAAAATTTTTCGCTCCAGCGAACTGAGGGGGTGTAAAATGAATCCCATACCCTCATCCAGTAAAGAGGGATTCGGCTTGGAAAGAAGTCTTTGAGATAGCCGGAAAAGGATTTCACCGTACATCGCCCCGCCGATAGACGTTACAATCAGGTCGTTTGTTGAAGGGTACTCCTCTTCGCAAAACATTTCCCAAACATAGGAGCCGGTGAGAGTATAAAGAAAACTCGGGTAGAATCCGTATCCCATTCCCCGGGCACCCACGAAATAGAAAGATCCTTGATAGGGATGTCCGAAAAAATTGACGGCAAAATGATTGTTATCCCATTGCCAACCTTCTTCAAAATTGCGTTTCCAGATATGCGGACCGGTTTTAGCATAATGTTTTTGAAGAACAAAATAATCCCATGCCCAGACCGCCGCATTTTGAAATAGCGTCATGGAAAGCGGCACCCAAAAATCAAGCGGCGGCTTTACCGGTTCGACCGTATCTTGATTTTTCCCAAAGTCGGGATTCAGAACCAAGGGCCCCGTTACCGTATTTTCGGTTTCGGTTAATACGGGAGACTCCTTCGCTTGGAGTGCCGCCGCGAGAATCAAAAACGAAAATAAATATAAACGAAAGTAAGTCACTCAAATAAATATGCTTTTTTTAGAAATTATTGAAAGGTCTTTTAAGACAAATTTTCTCATTTTTCGGATAAAGTGTGTGTTTTATCTTTTGATAGTTCTAAATTAAAGCTATGGTTATCTTGTTTTTCATTGTATTTGTTTGTTTTTTCTTTCATATTCAGCAGTTGTTTTCAAGTAAATCCGGGCGGATATTCTCCTTTATTTTTACGGTTTGCCTGTTTTCCATGGTATTTCCCGGCGCGCCCGATTTTCTGAGAATCTTTCGACCGACCGTAATTGTTTATGTCAGTAACTTCTTTCTGTTATGGCTCTTATCGGATTTGGTTTTTCTTGTTTTCCGCCTTGTCAATCGCCGCCCTCTCCGCGGGAAGTATTTCCGCCGGTATTTGCGGATACTCGCAGGGTTCGGGCTTGTCTTTTCTACCGTTTTCTTTTTTGTCGGTAAGGAGAACAACGAAAATTTCAGAGTCCGCCATGAGGTTTACCCGCTTTTCGGGCTTCAAGAACCTTTGAGGGTGCTGTTTTTTTCCGATTCTCATTTTGCCGCCGCTTTTGAACAGAAAAAACTGGAACGCCTGATTCATGTAATGGATTCCGTGAAGCCGGATGTGATTTTCTTCGGGGGCGACCTTGCGGATATGTCCGATTCGGCTCTCGATGCCGAAGGCTACGCCGCTTTGTTCCGGAAAATTAAAGCCCCGCTCGGTTTCTACGGAGTGACCGGGAATCATGAAGGCTATCTTCACCGGAGAGGTACGGATTTGCCGGCGTGGATGCGGAAAAACGGAATGATTCTTTTGATGGATTCCACAGTGTGCCTTGAACAATTTTGTGTGAGCGGGCGGATTGACTCTCAAGCGGCTAAACAGTTGGAACTGCCGCGAAAACCGTTAGCGGACTTTGCTCCCGGCGAAGGGGATCTCGTTTTGAAACCTTGGATCCTGCTGGATCACAAACCGCTGGGAATTACAAAAGAAGATTCGGTTTCGAGGCTCCCGGATTTTGCTTTTTCCGGGCATACGCACGGCGGGCAATTTTTCCCATGGACGCTTGTGATCGGGCTTGTCTGGGAATTACCGGCGGGGTTCGGCATTCTCTCCGGAACACCTTGGAACGTGTCCACAGGCTTTGGCAGTTGGGGACCGCCGGTTCGGATAGGAGCCTCCACGGAAGTTTTATTGATTGATTTTATTCCGGATTAAACGGATTTTGCCGTGAAAAAGCCAAACAGCTGCTCAAATGAGTAAAAACTCAAGCGGATTTTGAATTTTCATCTCCGTTAACGGTGCGAACCTTTCTATATTATGCGCCATGTTATCTCTTATTTTAGATAAGGATCAGTTGGAGACGATTCAACGAATCCTTCAGCTTCATTTTGAAGGTCTTCGCGTGTATGCTTATGGGGAACGTCTTTCCGAAAATGAAACGGTGGCGCCGGATGCTGTTTTGAGCATTGCCGTCATTTCCGAAAAGCCCATCCCGTTTGAAGAAATGGTGGCGGTTGAAAAAGCCTTTTCGGAAAAGAATTTTCCTTTCCATATTGATATTGTGGATTGGTTAAAGCTTCCGGAAAGTCTCCAAAAAAGCATTAAAAAAGAATCCATCCTGATTCAGGGTGAATCATGAGCCGACGGGTATCTTTCCTTGCCGTTTTAATTTTTGTTACCGGGGTTGTTTTTTCGTTTGCACAGAGCGCGGAAGACTCTCTCATTTTGCAGAAAAGTATCCGACTGATTCAAGAAGGAAAGTTTGCCGAAGCTTCTCCGGCTCTAAGATTGCTCACGCAAAAGAAAATCACGAGTTCTGCCGGCGAAAAAGCGGCGGTCTTGCTTGCGGAAACCGATCTCCGTGAAAAAAAGCGGCAGGAAGCCTCCGACCTTGTTACTCGATTCCTTATTTATTACACCGAAAGCCCTTACCGCGAACGCATGGAAATTATCCGGGCGGTTTTGAAAATAGAGGACGCTCAGGTTTATGAAGGCGTGGAGTCGCTCCTCCGGATTCTCGTTTATACGGAAAACCCGGCTTCCCGCGCGCGCGCGAAAGAACTCGTTACCGGCACGCTCGCCGCTTCTCTCCTTACCTCCAAAGAACTCCTCTCCTTATGGGAAAAATACCCGGCGGATAAAGATGTTTCGGCATGGATTCTCTTGCAGCTCGGCCGGGAAAGCCAGAACGAAGGGCGTTATCGGGCGGCGCGGTATTGGTATCAAAAGGTGTTGAATTTAAATAACGATGCTCTCCGCGAAACCGCAGAAGCCGGAATCCACTCTTTAAAAGACCGCGGAGCCGGTATCCCGGCGGTGCTTGTTCTCGCCCCGCTTTCCGGGGAATTTGCCGAATTCGGCGTAGCGGCCATTCAGGGGATTGTCACGGCGTTTGAGCAGGCAAAGTTAGACGGCAAAGTTTTCCTGCGCATCGAAGATACGCGCGCCGACGCGGCAACGGCTTTACGGCAGGCTCAGCAGGCGTTAAGTCAGGATAGCGTGATAGCGATTATCGGGCCGGTGATGAGCGCGCCTTCGGCAACGGTGGCCGCCTGGCTCAGCTCTCATGCTCCGCAGATTCCGATGCTCACACCCACAGCAACCGACGAAGGCATCGCCCGCATGGGGCCGAATATTTTCCAAATCAATATCAGCATGGATCTCCTTGCCGAACGCATTGCCGATTTTGCCATGAGCTGCCTGGATATTCACGAATTTGCGGTGCTTTCTCCGGCGGGAGACTACGGAAACACCATGTCGCGTGGGTTTGTGCGGGCGGTAGAACGCCGCGGCGGCACGATTCTCGCCTACCAAAATTTCCTGGAAGGCCGTCCGGATTATAAAACCGAAATCGACCTTTTGCGCGATGTCCGCGTAAAACAAATGAGCCGCCGTCAAAATGTGGCGCGGAGCGCTAAAAATATCGACGAAGTCAACCAAAGAGACCGCCGGAGTTTCCTTGCGGATTCCGTGATTCAGTATCCGGGAATCTTTATTCCGGTATCGAACCCTTCCGATGCGGGTTTAATGGTGGGGCAGCTTGCGTTCCATAAACTCTCCGGAACGCTTTTAGGTTCTTCGGGCTGGTATGGGCGCGACTTGTTGATTCAAGGAAAACAGCTCGTAAACGGGACTTACTTCAGCGTGCCTTTTGCCGATTTGGAAAAGAATCAAAATTTTGTGACTTTTGACTCTCTGTTTAAGGCAAAATGGAGCGCGGAACCCGGCGAAGATCGCGTGAGCGGACTCAGTTACGACGCGGCAAATATTGTATTTTCGGTGATGAACAGCGGAAACGGAAACCTTACCGACCGCATCAATCAACGGAAAATTTTCCCGGGTGTTTACGGTGAAATTAAATTCGAAAACGGCGCCAACCGCAATTCTCATATAGTGACCGTTTATAAAAACCGTTTGGTCGGTAACGAACAATGCGCTCCTTACGCTCCGCCGCCCGCGGAGTAAGCGGCAGTCATTCGTTAGTGAAAATCTCCCTCTTCCCCGCAAAGCGCATCCAGCATATAGGGGATGGATTCTCCTTGCAGGTAATAGGAATAGAGAGTTTCGTCATCGGCGTAATAGTCGAGATGAATCCCTTTACTGGTGATTAATTCTTCCCGCAGCCGTTCTTTGAAAACTTGAAATCCGGAAACAAAAAAATAACCGCTGTAATGGATTCGAGAGGTTTTTCCGAGCGTTTTCATAAGTGCCTCCTCTCCGAAGAATACTCAAAAAAAGAGGTAAAAGAACACGCGGTGCTAATAAAAATTGAGGTAAAATAAGGCAGACAAACTAACTTTTTCAAGGGCTTAAAAAGACTGTTTTCTAACTTGTTTGTAATCAATGACTTGGGTTCTGCGCCTGAGTTTGAAGTTTTGTGAAAACCCAAAAATGCTTATTCCAAAGAGGAATAAAAAAAGCACCCGGATGGGTGCTTGAGATACTTACTTTCGGTTACTGAATGGAAAGTTTTCTTGCTTCCGCGCTTTTCTTTTTCGTGAGCGTGAGCTTCAGTACGCCGTCTTCCATGCTCGCTTCGATACTGTCGGAATCGATATCGTTCGAAACGCGGAAGGCACGGGAGTAGGTGACATCACCGCACTCGCTGTTGCCGGAACGCGTCCCTTTCACGGAAAGCACGTTTTGTTCCACATTCACTTCAACCTGATCTTTCTTGACTCCGGGCAGTTCGACTTCCAGCGTGTAAACACCGTCTTTTTCGTAACAAGCCGCTTGAGGAACGGCGGTTTTCGAAGAATTTGAGTCACAGCACGAGTTTTCAAAAAGATTTTTCCAACCGAAGAACGGGGAATTAAAGTATTGTCTGGTTTGCATTTGAACTCCTTAGGTTTTTAGCCTGTTTATTTGTTTTCACACCCTTTATTAAAGCAAAGGGCGTGCCAAAACGCTTTTTTGCGGAATTTTCTCCAAAAACGGCTGGGAATGGCTATTTTTTTTCAAGCAGAAACACTTTTGTTTCCGGATTAAACACGGTAATGATGCATTTTGAAAAGTCTGAGTTTATATTTCGGAGAACCCAATTTTTAGGTAACGATTATGGATGTTAAATGGTTGAATCCCAAAGCCTCTTTTGACAAGTTGATTCTCGCCGGCGATATTGGCGGAACTCATACGAATTTAGGGCTTGTAGGCTTTAAAAACGGAAAATTTACCCTTATTTTGGAAACCGTATCGGCTTCAAAACAAGTGACGGATTTGGCGGACCCTATCCGGGAAATTTTGAAAATCGCCTTGGAAGAACGCCCGGATTTAAAACCGTCCGAGTGCTGTATCAGCGCGGCGGGGCCGGTTTCGAACAACCGCTGTGTGATGACCAACCTCCCTTGGGCGGTGGACGGAAACAAGCTTTCTCCGGTCCTTGGAATTCCGGTGCTGATCATTAATGATTTTGTGGCGATCAGTTACGGTATTCCCACGCTCGATGTCAATAATCCCGAACAGATTCACCCGCTTCTTCATTTGGACGGAGCCTCTCCGAAACCGGAGCCCGGCTTGAAAGCGGTGATCGGCCCCGGAACCGGGATGGGAGTTTCGTTCCTCGCCTTTGACGGCAAAAAATATATTCCGGCAAGTTCCGAAGGCGGGCATATTACGTTTGCCCCGTTCGACGAAGATACTCAAAAGTTCCGCGATTATATGGCCCGTAAATTAAATGCGCTTCCCGATGTGGAGGTGCTGGTATCGGGCATTGGGCTTACCAATATGTATGAGTGGTGGAAAGCCGAAAAAGGCATCCCGGATAATGAAGCATTCCGTTTAATGGAAGCAGCCGATCCGAATGACCGCCCGAAATACATCAGCCGCGCAAGCGATACCGATCCGGTGGCAGCGGAGATGATGCGCCTTTTCGTGAAGATGCTCGGGCGTTACGCAAGCGATGTTTGTACGCTCCTGCTCCCGTTCGGCGGTTTTTATCTCGCGGGCGGCACGGTTCAAAAAGATCTGCGCTGGCTTGAAAATAACCAGCTGTTCATGAAATACTTTGAACAGAGCTATAACCCGAACATTTTGCCGCTCTTAAAGCGAATCCCGGTTTACATCATTCGCGATTACAGTATCAGCCTTTACGGAGCCGCGAACGCCAGTTTGCATTTACAAAATGCCAAAGCGTAAACCGTTGATAGCGGGGCTTGTGACTCCGGAAGTTTTGGCCGGAGCGGTAGCGGGAGAACCCTCGATTTCGGAATCGCTTTCCTGCTGCGATGTGCTGGAACTCCGGTATGATCTTTTTCCGGAACTCGAATGGAGCGCGCTTGCCGCCCGGGTACGCCAATTAAAGCCCGAAACCGTTTTACTTGCTACGATCCGGTTAAAGCGGGATGGCGGCGCATTTGAAAATGATCTTGCCCCGCGCCGCCGGGCATTGTGGGAAAGTCTCTTGGAAGAACCCGAATGTGCAGACTGGTTTGATATGGAGCGCGAATCTCTCGCCGACGCGGAAGTTCTGCGCGCTAAAATGCGCGCCCGAAAAGTGAAACTCCTGCTTTCGCACCATGACTTTTCGGGGATTCCTGCGGAATCCGAACTTACCCGATTTGCCGGCGACTGTAAACGGGTTGGCGCCGACGGGTTTAAAGTTGCCGGGATGAGCCTCAAAACCGGAGACAGTGAAAGTCTTTATGCGTTTACCGAAAAAAATGCCATGGATTTTGAATGGTTTTCACTTTTTGCCATGGGAGAAACCGGGCGGGAAAGCCGGGTGAAATCCCTTGAGTTCGGCGCGAATTTAACTTACGGCGCTCTTCAGGAAGCGCTCGCTCCCGGGCAGATTCCGGTTCGGGAAATGCGAAAAATGATTGATAAATTGAAAGAAAGCGCCTAATAATCGCGAAATAAAAGAGATTTGTTCTTTTTTTGACGATTGAGCTTATATTTTACTAAATATCCACAGAAGAATTTGCAGAGGTATTACAAGCTATGCGTTTATCCGAACGGTTTGTTGACAACAGTATTATTATTGATTGTCAAAGCACCGATAAAAAGAGCGTTCTCAATGAATTGGTGGATACTCTTTGTCGCGCTTATCAATTAGAACATCGTGATGAGATTTTTGAAATGGTTTGGAACCGCGAAAAGAGCCGTTCCACCGGAATCGGTTGCGGTCTCGCGGTACCTCATGCGAAAATGGATTATGTGGACCGCATGTGCATGGCGGCTGCGACCCTCGAAAAAGGGATTGATTTCGATGCTCTCGACGGGGAACCCGTTTACCTGCTCATTTTGATTGTGAGCCCCGGGAACACGGTGGGGCCGCATTTAAAGGCTCTTTCTTCGGTGAGCCGTTTGCTTGCCGACGGTGTCGTTCGCAAAGAACTGATCAAAGCGAAGACTCCTGCAGAATTTTTGACGATTTTGCGCAACGCCGAAGATAAATATTTATAAATTTGGTTCGCCGGGACGATTAGCTCAGTCGGTTTAGAGCGCTGCCTTCACACGGCAGAGGTCACTGGTTCGAATCCAGTATCGTCCATACCGTAGCCCCGCTCTTCGAGCGGGGTTTTGCGTTTTTATTCGTGGGGCACAGATAAAGAAAGCGTCTAATGATTG
Source organism: Fibrobacter sp. (assembly GCA_031271785.1). Classification (GTDB taxonomy): domain Bacteria; phylum Fibrobacterota; class Fibrobacteria; order Fibrobacterales; family Fibrobacteraceae; genus JAISUZ01. Next base: position 21,825 of record JAISUZ010000003.1, read on the forward strand.
GGAAGGGGGAGTGTCCCCCTCGCTTCAACCCGGGTGCCCGCGTTTTCTGGCCCGGCTTCTTTCAGTCGCCGGAAAACGCGCCCGGTTTTGCGCTACCCCTCAATTCGAAAAGTCTTACATAATCGGGCAATTCTATTGATGCGCAAAAAGTGTTGGAATTGCGCGAAAACACGTGAGGCAGGCGGAGGGTGCGCGCCGGCGCGCAGTGCGCAGCACCGACCGGAGGGTAGCCCGGAGACACGCCGACCCGGCGCGGTTTTCATGCCGGCGATGTATGAACGCGCCGAGGCACGCCCAAAAAACATACCGGAAGATTTTTCCGTTCCCGAAACGGTTCTTTGGCGCGTAAGAGTATTATATTTAAGTTATGAACAATATCGATGAATCCAAGTTGCCGGAACCGCCTGTCGGCGCGCATTTGATTTCCCCGCGGAAGGGGTTTCATCATCATGGGCTTTATGTCGGAAATGGTAAAGTGATTCATTATTCCGGCATGGCGCGCACGCTCCGGTTTCAGGATCTTTTCCGGTTGCCGAAGCTGTTCCGCTACGGCGCGGTGGTGAAGACTTCGATGAAGCGTTTCTGCGAAGGGCACGGTTTTAAAATCAAGGAGCATCCGCAGGCGAAGTTCCCCGGCGATCTCGCGGTAACACGTGCAAAGAAACGGTTGTATGAGCGTTCTTATTATTTGTACAGCAATAACTGCGAACATTTTGTGAATTGGTGTTTGGATGATACGTTCCGGAGTCCGTTCATTACGCGTTTGCTGTGGGCGTTTGCTCTCGTGGGTTTTTTGGTGCACCGCTGGGTGGTGTCGAAGTTCGGAATTCGCATGTCGGAGCAGGAAAGCGTTTTTGTGGGCGGTTTTTTTGCGATTGCGGGGGCGCTCGGTATGGGGCACCTGACTATGGAAACGATGCAGCCGGCGAAAGGGATTCGCGGGCGCGAACGGCATAACCGTTATATCGGGCGTATCGGTACGAGGCTCGGCGTGTTTCTTGCGATTCCGCTTTCTTTGCTCGGTATTAAGTGCCGCTGGCGGCTTTTTGCGGCGTTCGTTCCTTATTTTGTGCCGATTTGGTCGGGTATCGGCGCTTATTTTATCGCGCGCGACAACGATATGCGCGAGAGAATCCGGCTGCGCGAAGAAAGGCAAGTGCTTGAGCAAATTCAAAATAAGCAGCCGTCTTGCAACGGATAATGTTCTTTGTGCATCCAAATGAAGATGCCGAAATATAACCTTTCACGATTTTTGCAAGCTGTCCTTTTCGGAGGACTTTTTGTTTTTGCCCCGGCGAAAGAATGGACTTTGGCCGAGTGTTTGGAGCGCGCCAAGTCTTCGGGCCTTACCATGCAGGCGGCGAAGCTTTCGGAAGAGCGGGCGAGCGTTTCTTTGCAGCAGGCGAAAAACGGACGTTACCCTACGCTTTCCGCAAGTGTGAATCAGAGTCTTTACGATAGTCCGTTCCGCGATGTGCCGCAGGATCATTACCGTTTGTCGCTTGGGCTTTCCGGTTCGCTGAAACTCTGGGACGGCGGCAGTACCGGGCTTTCCATTGAGGCGCGTTCTCTCGATTTGGCTTCCGCGAAATACAAAACGGTGTTGTCGGAGCTTCAAGTGCAGGAAGCGGTGATGAACGCTTATCTTTCTCTTCTCGCGGCTATGGAGAATACGGTTTCTTTTCAAAAGTCGCTTACGCTTTCCGGCGAACTTTATCAGGATAAAAAAAATCTTCTCGATGCGGGTATGATTACGCAAAGTGATTTTGCGCTTGCCGAGTCGGATTTGGCGCTCAGTCAAGTGAATCTGATTACGGCGGAACAGTCGGAAAATAACCGGCGCACCACTCTCCGGCAGTTACTCGAACTTTCGCGGCTCGATTCGTTTTCGGTTTCTACGGCGGAGTTCCAAATGAATTCTCCCGATTCTTTGGAGGCGCTTCCGGATTATGAGACGGCGATTGTTGAAATCCGGAAAAACAATCCCGGTTTGGCTGCCGATAGTTTGTCTTTGCTTTCGGCGCAGAAGTCGGTGAAGATCGCCGGGAAAACGAATTCGATTAACGTGACGCTCGGGGCGAATGCTTCTTCCGGTTTTACGGCTTGGGAGTCCGATGCTTACGGGCATCAAATGAAAGACGGCTACAATCACAGCCTTTCGCTTGGGATCAATATTCCGATTATCGACGGCGGGACGACCGCTGCGAATATTCTTTCGGCGCAAGTGGCGGCGGCACAGGCCGATATTGCCCGCCTGGAAACCGAGAAGAATTTGGATAACCAAATGGAAACGCTTTACTTAAACGCGCTTTCCGCCGATGCGCAGTGGAAGGCCGCGCTGATTCAGCTAAAGGCGCAGCAAGAAGTGTTTCGCGTAAGCGAGGAACAGCAACGCGCGGGTTCCATCAGTTACACGGATTTTTTAGAACAAAAGAATAAGCTGGATAATGCGAATACGACTTTTACGCAGGCAAAGTATTCGAGTTTGCTTGCGCGCCGGCTTTTAGATCTCTACCGAGGAAAGTATCTATGAAAAAGAAAATCATCCTCCTTGCGGCGGTGGTGATTCTCGCCGCTGCCGGCGTGTTTATCTACCGCGTGTTTTTTTCGGCGGAAACCGGGAAAATGATTTATGTGGCGGAAGCGGTAAATACGCAAACGCTCATGACTACGATTTCTGCTTCCGGGAACCTTTCACCCGAAGATGAAGTGGAAGTGGGTACGCAGGTTTCCGGCGATATCAGCAAGATTTATGTGGATTTTAACGATGAAGTGAAAAAGGGTCAATTACTTGCCGAGCTGGATAAATCCAAATTGCAATCTGCTTTGCTGCAGGCGGAGGTGGCTTTTAAATCGGCGCAGAACGATTACACTTACAAGAAAAGCGTTTATGAACGCACTCAAAAATTAGCGGAGAGCGGGAGTGCCAATAAGGTGGACTTGGAATCGGCGGAGTATGCGATGAACGATGCGCAGTATGCTCTGGAACGCAGTAAAAACGATGTGAACCAGGCGAAAATCAATTTGAATTATTGTTTGATCCGGAGCCCGATTGACGGCGTGGTTTTGGAGCGTTCCGTGGATGTGGGGCAAACGGTGGCCGCTTCCATGAGCGCGCCTACGCTTTTTATTTTGGCGAATGATTTAACGCAAATGGAAGTGATGGCGGCGGTGGACGAAGCGGACGTGGGCGGCGTGAGGCCGGGGCAGCGCGTGGAGTTTACGGTGGATGCGTTTCCGGATGATACGTTCGGAGGCTCCGTACAGCAGGTGCGCTTGAACCCGACTTCAACTTCCAACGTGATCACTTATACGGTAGTGATTTCGGCAGAAAATCCGGACAAGAAACTTCTTCCGGGAATGACGGCGACCTGCACGATTGTTACGGAAGAAATCAAGGATGCCGTAACGGTTCCGGTAGCGGCTCTGAAGTTTAACCCGAGCGAATCGGCGCCTGATTTTTCGGGAAAAGGGAACCGTAAGAAACGGAACGGCAGCGCCGAAGTTTGGATTCTGCGCGGCGGAAAACCGGTGCCGCGGCAAGTAAAAACCGGGCTTAGTGACGGGGTGGTCACACAGATTCTCGAAGGTGTTTCGGTGGGAGATTCGGTGGTAGTACGCGAAGAGTTGGAAGTGAAAAGCGCGAAAGAGAAAGCGGCGGAAAAAAGCCCGTTTATGCCTTCGCGCTCGAGAAGGAGATAGTGATGGAACTCTCTCCGATTCTTTCTATTCGGGACCTCAAACGGGATTTTCAGATGGGTGAAGAAACCGTTCACGCGTTGCGCGGCGTGAGTTTCGATGTGTATCCGAAGGAATTTGTAACGATTATGGGTACAAGCGGTTCGGGAAAAACAACGATGCTCAATATTTTGGGCTGCATGGATAAGCCCACCGGCGGAGAGTATATTTTAGACGGCGTTCACGCCGAAAAACTTTCGGGAGATGCTCTCGCGCATATTCGCGGTCAAAAAATCGGGTTTGTTTTTCAGAGTTACAATTTGCTTTCGCGCACGAGCGCTGTAGAAAATGTGGAGCTCCCGTTACTTTATAACTCGGCGTATTCTTCCAAGGAACGCCGGGAGCGCGCGGTGGCGGCATTAGAGCGAGTGGGGCTTGCGGAGCGCATGGATCACATGCCGAACCAGCTGTCCGGCGGACAGCAGCAACGCGTAGCGATTGCCCGCGCGCTTGTGAACGACCCGGTGATTATCCTCGCCGATGAAGCGACCGGAAATTTGGATACGCGCACGAGTTACGAAGTGATGATGCTTTTTCAGGAATTAAACCGCAGCGGAAAAACGATTGTGTTCGTGACGCATGAACCCGATATTGCGGCGTTTTCCGGGCGCACCGTGAGCCTGCGCGACGGTTTGCTGAAAAAAGATTTCAAGAATGAAAATGTCCGGGATGCCGCTCAAATGCTTGCGGAGTTGCCGCCGCCGGAGGAACACGGATGACCCCGTTAATGCTTGTGCGTATCGCGCTGAAAGCGCTTCTCCTGAACCGCATGCGGACATTTCTTTCGGTGCTCGGCATTGTGATCGGCGTGGCGGCGGTGATTACCATGGTGGCGATGGGCGAAGGCTCCAAGCGTTCCATTCAGGCGAGCATGACTTCCATGGGAACAAAAGCGATTACGATCATGCCGAATTTTCAGCGGCGCGGCGGCGTTCAGCTCGATGCGAATTCCTCTCCGGAAGTGCTCGAAGAAGCCGATGTCAAACTCCTCCGCGATAAAGCGCGCTATATTAACGCCGTCTCTCCCATGGTCACGGCAAACGGGCAGGCCGTTGTGGGGAATAACAACCGCCCGGTCACTCTCTCGGGAGTCACTTCCGATTATTTAGTTATCCGCAATTACACCATTGAAGACGGCGTAATGTTTGACGATGCGACGGACAGAATGGCGAAAGTGTGCGTAATCGGGCAAACAGTTGTGACCAACCTTTTCCCGGAAGGAAACCCGGTGGGGAAAACCATCCGTTACCGCGGCATCCCTCTCAAAGTTATCGGAACGCTCGAAGCCAAACCGGCAAACGATTTCGGGCAAGATCCCAACGATGTGATTCTTGCGCCGTATCAATCCGTAATGAAACGCTTTAACGGAAATACGGATATTCGTACTATTTTTGCCAATTCCATCGGTGAGGGCTACGCCGCTCAAGCAACGGAAGAAATTATGAACCTCTTAAAGGAACGCCGGCACTGGACCGCGCCGACAGACCCTTTTATGGTGCGCACGCAAGAAGAAATGATCAATATGATCACCAGCACTTCCGATATGCTTTCCATTGTGCTTACGGCTATTGCGGGAATCAGCCTTTTGGTGGGCGGCATCGGAATTATGAATATTATGTATGTCTCCGTCACGGAACGCACGCGCGAAATCGGGCTCCGCATGGCTCTCGGCGCCCGCGGCCGCGATATTTTACTTCAATTCTTATTTGAATCCGTGATGATCAGCCTTCTCGGCGGGTTGCTCGGCATTATTCTCGGACTTTGTTCTTCCGAATTTATTCGTGTGTTCTTGAGTTGGCCCATGAATATTACGGTAACGAGCGTGGCGGTGAGTTTCGGCGTGTGTTTTGTAACCGGCGTATTCTTTGGCTGGTACCCGGCGCGCAAAGCAAGCCGGCTGGATCCGATAGAAGCGTTACGATTTGAATAATAAAAACAAACTGTTTCAGAACCAAAGAACAATCCGGTGTCGTTCCGTACTTGATACGGAATCCAGAGAAATGCAAGCGGCGGCGCAGACAAAGAAAATCTTATAGTTAATGGACTTGAAAGTTGTCTCAAAATCAGAGCTCAATCCAATCCTTTCTTTTTGGACCCCGGGTGAATCCCGAGGTGACGGAAGTGAGCTTTTCCGGAAAAAACGTAGGAATCCAAAAAAGGTTCAAGAAAACTCCGTTACAACCTTGTCTGACGGCAGACAACCGTTTTCATTTACATTCCAAGACTTTCAGTTCCGAAAGCTTTTGTTGGGCGCGCCTTACCGCCGAATTTTGAGCCGCTTCCCGGGAATCAAAATAATATCGGCGCGGGCTCGAGAAAGCAAAAAAATCGCTTTCCTGCGGGTCCGAAGTGACCTCTAAAGCGAATGGTGTTGTTCCTTCGACTTCATGAAAAATAGGTTCCTGTTTCTCTAACCCGCCTTGCGGCACCAGCAAATAGTGAAGCTTGTATTTCCACTGATAAACCAGCTGAACTTTCGCGTCCCAAACTTTTACATAATCATTTTTGTTGGTGCCGGAAATTCTCTTTAAGTATTCGGTACGGCCTTGAGTGCTCGCTGTAAGAGCTTCCGGAGCCGGAAGATTTTGTATGCAACGTTCCAAAGTGTCGATGCGAAGCGCGGTGTATTGCACCGGCAAACCGTTTACTCTTACGCTAACGGATTTAACATTCGCGTTTATATTTTGTGCGAAACAAAATACACTTGTAAAAAGAACAGCGGCAATAATTTTGATTTTTGTCATGATCACAATATAACAAATTGAGAATTTACAGAACACAGAGGAGGATATTGGAAGGGGGCACGTCCCCCTCGCTTCAACCCCGCTGCTCGCGGTTTCTTGCCCGGCTTCACCCGTCGCCGGAAACCGCGGCGGGTTTTCCGTCTCAAAATAGGTCGAAAATATTACCGTTGTTATTGTCCTGTTCAAATCAAAATCGTATCACCAAATCTGTCATGCTGATCCTGAAATAAATTCAGGATGTTTTAGAATCCATTTTTATTTTTCTTTGGATGCCGACCAGGTGGCGGCACACATTTAGAAAGCTTTTTATACAAGCGCGAACTAATCAGTGTGTAAAATGAATTCAGCATGACAGAAAGAGAATGTTGTATTAAGTTGTACTTTCATGTAAACTTTCCAAGTCTGCACCGCAATTTAGTGCGCCCCTGCATTTTATACCTAAAGAGAACCTCAATTCTTTTTGCGCATTTGTCAAGCTCGAACAGGCATGGAAGACTTTCTTCATCTGTGCCGCCACTTGGTGGGACAAATTTTCAGGCCGGAAGCCGCTCCAATTTGTCGCGGAGCGTGAACCGTGCGAATATTGCGTGAGGCAGGCGGAGGGTGCGCGCCAAAGGCGCGCAGTGCGCAGCACCGACCGGAGGGCAGCCCGGAGACACGCCGACCCGGCGCATTATAGCGGGTATTTCTTTGGATCCCGTATTCCTCGCGTTTTTATGCAGTTAGGACAATCGCGAGGACAGACTCCGTCCGGGATGAATTGATGATGACAGTGAATGCGCCGGGGCACGCCCATTCTTTATTTGCATGCCGGCATATACAAATTGTATATTTCCCGAAAGTATGAAAGAGGCGCTTCGTTTAGAGGATGTTCATTTCAGTTACCGCGATCAGGTGCCGGTAGTGTCTGCGCCTTTGTCGCTTTCCCGGATTGTGATGAAAGAACAGGAACGGAGCGTGGTGGAGGGTGCGAATCTTTCCATGGAACGCGGTGAGACGCTTTGTATTGCCGGGCTTTCCGGACAAGGGAAAAGCGTGTTGCTTCACTTGATTGCGGGGCTTGAGAAACCTTCCAAGGGGAAAGTTTGTTATTTCGGGGAGTATTTGTCGCCGGAACAGCATAATCCGCTTGAGATTGCGCGGCGCGGCGTCGGGATGGTTTTTCAGAACGGCGCTTTGATTTCCAATTTGAAAGTCCGGGAAAATGTGGCGCTCCCGCTTCATTATCATCATTTGGGCACTCCGGAGGAGATTGAGGAGAAAGTAAACCGCGCTTTGGATTTGATGCGGGTGCGTTCGGAAGAAAACAAATACCCGCACACCCTCAGCGTGGGGATGCGGAAACGTGTGGCGATTGCGCGGGCCTGGGCCATGGATCCGAAGCTTTTGCTGATGGATGATCCCATGGCGGGGCTTGATAACTATAACCGCCAAAACCTTTTGCCGCTGATTGATAATATGCGTATTCTGTTTAAGACGGCGATTATTATTGTGACTCACGATTTGTCGCTCGCGGAAGATTTGCAGTGCCGGATCAGTCTTTTTAGAAGTAAATTGTTAACCGAACCGCAAAGTTTTGATTATTGGAAGCATTCCGAGGAGCCGATGGCAAAAGAATTGTTCCGCGGTTTGCACCGGGCTTCGTGATTATTTATCTTAAGGAAATGAGGTTTAGCCTTTGAAATTGATGAAGCGAATCAATTGGACGGAATTGTCCAGTTTCCTGGTCGGCGTGTTTTTAGCGGCCGCGGCCATTATTTTTGCGGTGGTGTTATACGCGATGCTTTTTCAATCGGGTATTATCGGTGTCGAAGAATACAAACTCCACAGTCGTTTTGAAAAAGTACAGGGGATTCATGTCGGTTCCAAGGTACAAATTAACGGTGTGAATATCGGCCGGGTTTCGAATATTGAAATTGCGGCGGACGGTTTGGTCGGTGTCGAATTTACGATTCGCAAAGAATACGAGAACTGGATTACCGACAGTTCTTCGGTTTTTGCAATCCGCGACCAGAACCTGATTTCGGAACGGGTGATTAACATTGATATTCGGGGCCGTATGGGGCGTGTGCTTAAAGACGGGGATTTTATTCCCGCCGGGAAAGCGCAGGATATTGAGACCGTTCTTGAGACGGTGAATCAAGTGCTTGAACGCGTTACGATTTTGATTGACGCGGCCGATACGCTCGTGGAACTTGTGATGGATACGGGAACAACTCTCGGCGCTCTTCTCGGTTCACGGCAGCTTTACGATGATCTTACGCTTCAATTGGGCCGTTTGGATAAAATCACTTATTCGGGCGAGTTGGTGATGAGTTCTTTGAATCGCAGTCTCCCGCCTCTCCTCGGACGTGCGGATTCGATTACTTATTCCATGAAGGATCTTTTTACAGGGCTTGCTCCCATACCGGCGCGCATGACCGGGATGTTTAACTCGGTCGATTCTACGGTGGGCCGTATGAATGCGCTTGTGGATAATCTCGGGTCGGTGACGTCTTCGCTCGGGGATTTTATTGAGGGCAGCGAACAGACGCTCCATAATGCCGATGACTTGATTCAAGGGATGTCCAATATGTGGATTTTCCGCCGTTCGATTCCTTCGAAAGATACGGTTCCGTTTGCCGTGGAGAATTTGTGGTGATGCGCGTTTTGTTTGTAATGCTTTGTTTTTTAAGCGTGCTTGTACCGGCTTCCGAGTCCGGGCGATTGACTCACCGGGCAGCGGCGGTATTTTCGGAAGGGAAGCTCGCGAAGAGTTACGCTTTGTATGAAAAAGCGTTGCTTGCAAGCCGTAAGGAATCCAACCTGTACGCCGAAAACCGCGTGCTGATTTCCATGGCGCAAATCCGGGTGCAGAGTCTTGATTTTGCATTTGCCGACAGTCTCCTGACGCTTGTGCGGACTTCCGAATTTCAAGCGCCGGATTCGGCGGCGTTTTTGCAGGTTCGCCTTTTTTCTCTGAATGAACAGGGGCGGTTTGACGAGACCGTTCGCTTGGGCGAGCCGGCAGTTCAAAAGAAAATGAAGAATGTCTCCGATGCGTTACAGGCGGCGGTTTGGAGCGAACTCACTATTGCTTATGCCGCTCTCGGGCGCAAAGAGGATTCGGAGCGCGCGCTCAAGCAAGTGAAGAAATTCGGGCGTGAAGGTTTCTTTTATTTTACCCGCGCGCGAAGTTCTCAGCTGCTTGGGAATTCGAACGCCGATGATGAGTATGCCGAGGCGCTGGAATCGGCGATTCAAAACAATGCGCCTTTTCAGTCGGCGAGTATTTTGTATTACCGCGGGCTTCTCGCCGCCGCCAATTCCCAAGAGAAAGCAAACGATTTCTTTTTGAGAAGCGCGAATGCGTTTGAACTGCTTGGGCTCCCTAACAACGAAAAACGAAGCCGGGAAAAAATTACGAATTAGGTTCTTTTTTCATCGCGAGTAATTGGCGGTACGCGATGTTCGGGTCCAGTTTCCGGTCAATTACATTATTGATGATTTCGGATATGGCTTCGCGGTCGGGGTCTTTCGGGCTCAATGTGTAATGCCCGAGAACGCGGAGGGTTTTGGCAATAAGGTTTCCGCGGAACGCTTGATACTGCGGGTTCATGCTGTCTTCGAGAATGGTGGTGAGGGCGATTTCCGTTTGCATGGCGCCGAGAGCGAAAGTTTCGTGAATGGTGCGGATATACGGAGGCATGGTGGTGTCGGGACTTTCGGCATAGCGCGCCATGAGTGTTGCCGCTTCGGCGTTATTATGCGTGGGGCCGTTTGCAAGCCGGATGGCGAAATAAAGCGCAAGCCGCCAGTCTTCGGGGTAAACCCGGGTGGCTCTTCTCATCACGGGGAAATCGGATGTGTCCGTTGCCGAAATCGGTACCACGCCGCCGATAAAGTAATAGGGTGTGTAAAACAGGCTGTCCAGTTGCGTGGATATATCGGCCATGTAGCCGAGGTAATTGAACTCTTTGCCGGTGAGGTTGCTTTCGCCGAGTTTAATAACGCCTTGAATCCAAATGAGGCTTGAGGCGGTTACTTTTTGCCCTAGCGAGAGATAGCCTACATATTCGGCTTTGGGTAAAAACCGGAGGTCGTCATTCAATTCGGGGAGCGGTTTCGAGACGCGGAACATAAGCGCCACGAGCAAACAGAAGAGAACGAGGACAATTCCGTAACGCATAAATCAAGCAAGTGAATCCGAGAGCCGCGCGAGGGCATCCACACAGGCGGAGGCAAACTTTTCCGGCCGGTTTTGAAGTTGCCAGGCAAAGTTGAGGCCGCTCGAACTGTTTAACACATGGAATTTTCTTTTTCCGCCGCCGCGGCGAATGGCTTCGAGAACCGTGCGCGCGTCGCCGCCTTGCCCGCCGGGTACTCCCGGAATGGATACGCCCGGAATGAGGAACGGAATTTCGTGATCTTTTTCCGCAAAGAAACGGGTGATCGCTTCGAGTTCTTCGGGGTGAGTGGCTCCGACCACAGCGCCGATATTATGGGAGGTATCCCAATCGATGATTTTTTGCGCCACAGAGTAAAATGCTCTCTGCCCGTGTTCCGCCGGCAAATCCTGAAAGTCTGCCGCGCCCGGATTGCTGGTGCGCAGCAAAACGTAAATTCCCTTTTTAGAGGGATGATTATAGAACGGTTCGACCGAATCTTTTCCCATCCACGGATTGACTGTCACCGCATCGGCGCCGTAAATCCGGAATGCGGCGTCGGCATAAGCGGCGCTTGATTTTCCGATGTCGCCGCGTTTGGCGTCGAGAATTGCCGGGATCCCGGCGGCGGTATAATTTTTGATTAAGTCCGCAAGCACTTGCATTGCCTGAATGCTCACGCATTCGTAATACGCGCTGTTGGGTTTAACGACTGCCGGCGTGGTTCCCCGGCGGAGGCACTCTTCGAGAATTTCCGAATAGAAACGTTTGATTTTTTCTTCCGGCGAACCTTCCAGCGGAATCAGTTTTAAAACCGGATCCATGCCGAGACAAACCGGATTTCCGCAGGTGAGAATTCGCGATTCGAGTAAACCGGAAAATGAGGCGGTCATCAGAACAGTTCCTTTTGGAGGTGCGCGATTTCGTAAGATAAAATGCCGTGCGCTACCGAAACATTGAGGGATTCAAGCGTGCTGCTCATCGGGATTCGAACGACTTCGTCTGCCATGTCGATAAAGCTCGGGTTGGCGCCCGCGCCTTCGTTGCCGACGAGAATTGCGACTTTCTTTAATTTGTGCGGAGCAATGTCTTTTAGTTCCTGCTTACCGTGAAGGTCGGTGGCAATGACGGTATAACCTTTGGAGTGGAGGAAGTTGATACGCTCCACGAGGTCGGAGTTTACTTCAAAGGGAACGCGCAGGAACGTGCCCGAAGAGCCGCGAACCACTTTAGGGTTAAACGGGTTTACGGAACCTTTCCCGAGAATCAATCCGGCGGTGTTGAAACCGAGCGCCGTGCGGAAGAGCGTGCCGAGATTGCCCGGGTCTTGAATGGCGTCCACCAGCGTGAGCACGCTGAACGTTTTTTCGTAATCGGGTTTTACGCTTGCGGCGCGGCAAACGGCGATAATGCCCTGGTGCGTGACGGTGGAAGAAATTTCTTTCATTTGTTCTTCGGAAATTTCATGCAAACGAATTTCTTTTTCTTTCGCTTTTTCAAGGAGGGCGGGTTCGCGGAAATTCGGGACGGTATAAATGTCAAGCAAAATGTCGGTGTGGTATTCGAGCATTTCCTGTACCACGCGCACGCCTTCCGCTAGAAACTTCGCTTCGCGTTCCCGGCCTTTTTCGGTTGTCAGGAGAAGCAAACGTTTGTACCAGGGCGGCGTGAAATTCTTTTCGCTTTCATTTTCCGGAGCGGCATCGAGAGAGGCGAGGATTGCTTCTTCGTCGCGTACCGGTTCTTCGGAAAATTCTTTTGCCGGCGCTTCTGCCGTTACACGTTTGCGGATAAAAGAAGGGCGTTCTTCGGATTCAAAACGCCGGGTTCTGTCTCCGCCGCGGTCTTTATCAAACGGTCGCCGCGGTCTTGTGTTTGCAGGCGTTTCGTCGCGGTTGAATTCGCGGCGGCGCGGGCGTTCGCTCCCGAATCCGCGTTCCGGGCGGGAATCCCGTTCGGAACGAAATTCTCTGTCGCGCGGCGGGCGGTCTCCGAAAGGCCTGTCGCGGAACGGTTTTTTGAAATCGGAGTTTCTAAAATCTCTTTGTTCCCGCGGGCCCCTGTCCGGAGAACCTTCCCGTTCTTGAAAAGGCTTGTCGCGGAACGGGCGTTTCATTTCACCGGATTTAAATCCGGGTTTTGAAAAACTCCGTTCGCCTCTCGGACTTTTTTCCGAAGAAAATTTCCGATCGGAAGAAAACCGTTTCCCTTCGGCAGAGGATCGGGTATTGGAGCGCGCGTCCTTTTCTTCGGCATTGGAGGAATAGGATTTCTTTTTTCCGGAACTGAGATTCCGGGAATTATCGCTCACACCGAATTTCCGGTCTAACTTAAATTTGACAGTACGTTTTTGATTGTCCATTATAAAGCATCCATAATTTTTTGAGCGATTGATTTACCGTCAATGCCGAGCATTTTGTAAAGGTCGCTGACTTTTCCCTGTTCCACGAAATCGTCCGGCAATCCGAAGCGAAGTAATTGATGATTGAGATAACCGTCGTCGAATAACATATCGGCGATGGCCGAGCCGTAGCCGCCCACTACCGAATTGTCTTCAAGTGTCACAACCATCGAATGAGTATCAAATAATTTCCGGTAGTCTTCCACGTTGAGAGGTTTTACAAAACGAACGTCCACGAGCGTGGGATTTTTTCCGTGCGCTTTTAGAATTTTTGCCGTTTCCTTAAGTTCTTTAAGCATGAAACCCACGCCGAGCAACAGAATATCTTTGCCTTCGTGAATCACCTTGAATCGCTTTTCTTTGATTGGAGAAACGGTCGCGTTCAGTTCCGCATGATAAGCGTTACCGCGCGGGTAACGGATTGCTACCGGCCCTTCCATATCGATCGCCGCGTGAATCATATCGCGGAGTTCGTTTTCGTTCGAAGGGGCCATGATCGTCATTCCCGGAACGGAACGCATGTAAGAAAGGTCGAGCGCGCCGTGATGCGTGGGACCGTCGGCGCCGACGAGTCCGGCGCGGTCCAAAACAAAAACGACGTGCAGATTCTGGAGAGCCACATCGTGAATAATTTGGTCGTAAGCGCGCTGCATGAAAGAAGAATAAATGGCGACAACCGGAATCATGCCGCCGCAAGCGAGTCCGGCGGCGAAAGTAACGGCGTGTTCTTCGGCGATACCAACGTCGATGACTTGGTCGGGAAGTTCGCGCGCCACAATATCAAGCCCGCTGCCGTTTGCCATGGCGCCGGTGATGCCGATAATATTTTTGTTTTCCCGCGCGAGCGAAAGCAGCGTTTCTCCGAAAACGGCAGTGAGAGACGGCGTATTGGCGCCGGATTCTTTGGGGAGCCCCGAATCCGGATCGAACGGTACCGAAGCGTGCCAGCGGAACGGGTCTTTTTCGGCAAGTTTCAAGCCGCGCCCTTTTTCCGTAATCACCTGAATGAGACAAGGCCCCGGAATTACTTTCACGCGTTCGAGAATGGCAATCAGTTCTTCAAGGTCGTGTCCGTCGATCGGCCCGAAATAACGAATCCCCAAATCTTCAAAAAAGCGCCCCGGTTTCAGCGCGCTTTTCGCGGCACTCTCAACGGCCGAAAAAAGATTCCGCACATGAGAACCGATAGGGCCCGGGAGGCGTTTCATAACGCGGTCGATATCTTCACGGAGTTTGTTGTACATCGGGTCGGAAATTACGCGGTTCAGGTATTTCGAAAATCCGCCGACATTGGGAGCGATGCTCATTTTGTTGTCGTTCAGAATAATCGTCATGTTTTGGCGCGAGATTCCCGCATTGTTGAGGGCTTCAAAAGCCATTCCGCCGGTCATCGAGCCGTCGCCGATGATCGCGACCACGCTGTTGTGTTTTTGAGCGTGGTCACGCGCAACGGCAAAGCCGAGCGCGGCGGAAATAGAAGTCGAAGCGTGTCCGCCGCCGAAGTTATCGTAAGGGCTTTCGCTCCGTTTCAAAAATCCGGAAAGTCCGCCCTGCTGCCGGAGCGTATTAAAGCGGTCGAATCGTCCCGTCAGCAATTTATGCACGTAAGCCTGATGCCCCACGTCCCAAACGAGAACATCTTCGGGAGTGTTGAAAACATAATGAAGCGCAATTGTAAGTTCCACCACGCCGAGGCTTGAAGCGAGATGCCCGCCGTGTTCGGCTACTTGCCCGATAATCGTACTGCGGATTTCTTTGGCAAGGGCTGTGAGTTCTTCGATGGAAGAACCCTTAAAATCTTGCGGGGATTTAATATCCTTTAAATGCATTTAATTTACTCGGGTGATAATGAAAGCGGCGATCGCGCGGAGAATATCGGTATTTTGCGGAAGCGTATCAAGCACTTGAATCGATTCTCTGTAAAGCGCCTGTGCTTTTTCCCGTGAGGCTTCCAGTCCGATCACCGAAGGGTAAGTCGCTTTTTTCTTTTCAATATCGGAACCCGCGTCTTTACCTAAGGCTTCCGTTGTAGAAATAATATCGAGAATATCGTCCACCACTTGAAACGCAAGCCCGATGGTTCTCCCGAATTTTTGAATGACGGAGAGATCGGTTTCGTTTGCGCCGGCAAGGCGCGCGCCTACAATGAGAGACGCTTCGATCAGGGCGGCGGTTTTGTGGTAGTGAATGTAATCCACCATTTCAATCGTAACGGTTTTGCCTTCGCTTTCGATATCGGTAATTTCTCCGCCGATCATTCCGTAAGTCCCGAGGTGGCGTGCTAGAATTTCAATCGCTTTGGCGTTTCCGGTTTTCGCCATGAGTTCAAAAGCAAGAATGCAGAGCGCGTCTCCGGCGAGCACGGCCGTTCCTTCGCCGAACTGCTTGTGTGCCGTCGGTTTTCCGCGGCGGAAATCGTCGTTATCGATACAGGGGAGATCATCGTGAATCAGCGAGAAGGTATGAAACATTTCAAGCGCACTTGCGGCATACCAAACGGAGTCGCCTTTGCCGCCGAACATGTCAAAAGCGGCGGTCACCAAAGCCGGGCGAAGACGTTTCCCGCCGGCGAACATGGAATAACGCATCGCTTTGTGTAAATTCTGAGGAATTTCCGTTTCCGGCGGAAGATGCCTGTCAAAAACAGATTCCATTTTTTTAGAAATGTCTTCCAAATATTGATGAGCCGTCTCGGCTTGTTCTTTTGTCTTTTGCATGGAACAAAGATATTAAATTGGAATATTTTTTCGAAAAGAAAGAACGGAAAACCTTACTTTTCGGAGGCGGAACGGCTCTCCGAAATTATTTTGAAATCGGCTTTGAATTTCAAATGATTGATTTTCCCTTTGGAGGTGCATTCCGCTGTCCAGAAGCAAGTATTTGCGTTGGTTTCTCCGGGGAGAATCGGCGTTTTATTCCAGGAAACAGAGGCCGGAAGATTATTTTTCCCTAAAAATCTCAAGAGAGTGTCTTGAGCGGACTTGTAAACATAATATTGCACTTTAAAATCGAATTCGGGCGCGCTTTTTTGAATCTCCGGGTTTTGTAAAAGTTCCCGCATTAGGGAAACCATGCAGGGATTCGCACGCTCTGCCGCGGAATCCGGTGAAAGCGGCGTTTCGTTTTCTACAAACGCGGCTCCCTCGTAGGCATACCATTCGAGTTTCAGCGGAATGAATTCCGCTTCTTTCTGCTCGCGGGCGCACCCGGCCAAAAGCAATAGGAAAAATACCGGAAAGAGGCGGCGCATCATTCTTTTTTCCTCGCGGAAGCCGTAACGCAGTTGCGGCCGTTCTGTTTTGAGGTGTAAAGCGCTTTATCGGCGCGGTTAAAGAACGCTTTGGTGTCTTCGCCGGGGAACATTTCGGCAACCCCGAAAGAACAGGTGATTTTTTGCTGAGGAATCAGAGCCGCCCGTTCGATAGCCTGCCGGAGTTTTTCGGCGAGGAACTGCGCGTTTTGAAGCGGTGTGTCGCCGCAAAGTACCACGAATTCTTCTCCGCCCCAGCGCACGAGAGAATCGGTACTGCGGATGCGGCTTTGCAAAAGTTTGGCAAGTTCGATCAGTGCGGTATCTCCGATGTCGTGCCCGTACTGATCGTTGATATCCTTGAAATGATCAATGTCGAGGATAATGAAAGAGAGCGGTGTGCCGTTATAATTCAGACGGAACTGTTCCCGCGTGAGAATGGAGCTGAAGCCCGCGCGGTTCAGGCAGCCGGTAAGCGGATCTTCTTTGCTCGATTTTTCAAAACTGTCTTTTTCGATTTTGAGCGCCTGCAGATTCTTTTCCAGTTCTTCGCGCTTGCGGCGGTTGATTTTTCTCTCGCGGCTGTAATCGAAGATACGGAACACGAGAATCAGGAGGAACGCGATAAACCAAACGGCGACGAGAGAAGCGTAAAGCGTTTCTTTCGGGATGATTTTCCCGCGGAATGAAATTTTGAAAATTTCAAGCGTGCCGTAACCGAGCGCCGCGCCGGTACCGGTTTGAATTTCAATGAGAGGCACATTGGAAATATCCATGCGCGCCTTGTGGGCGTTAATTCCTTTTTGAGCGACCCACCAACCGGAAACGCGGAATTCTTCCGGAACAAAAACGGCGGGGTAGTTTTCTTCCAGAGGGAAATATTCGAGTTCGTTAAATTTTAAACTGCTGGGATCGTCTTTCCGGGAAAACGCCGGGTCCCAGCCCCGCAAATAAAAACGGACGGAACCTTCGCCGCGGGGTTTGATCCAAAGATAAATGCTGTCGTAAACGGAAAAATCCTTACCGATGGTGCGGCCGTCTCCGAGGAAAATTTGGAGGTTCACATAAGGGTAGGGAATCCCTTCTTTCAGTTCATAGTCAATGATCACCGAAGAATCGGTTTTAATCAAATCGATGGTTGAGTTTCCGCCGTCCACCGAATCCGATTCCGCAACAATATACGGGTAAGTGGCGGGGGAAATAGTGAATGTGGTGTTCAAACTGTATTTGTTCAATAAGATCACCGCGATTGTCAGAGACAACAAAATGAAAATCAAAAAGTTGATTCTGAAAAAGAACGCGATTTTCTGAAAAATAAACATCATTAGACTCCTTAATATATGAAATAAAAAGGCATTTTGAACAGCAAATTTTTCTTTGGAGAGGACTTTTTTGTTAAATTCGCTTTATGGAAAAAGTTTTTCGCACCGGAATCGGTTTTGATGTGCATCGTTTGGTGGAAAACCGGCGCTGTATCATCGGCGGAGTCGATATTCCTTCGGACAAAGGACTTTTGGGACACAGCGATGCCGATGTGCTCGCTCATGCCTTAAGCGATGCTTTGCTCGGCGCTGCCGGGCTCGGCGATATCGGTACTTATTTTCCGGATCATGACCCCGCTTTTAAAGGGGCTGATAGTATTGTTCTCTTGAAAAAGGTCTGTAACGAGGTCGTTTCGAGAGGCTATCGAATTATCAATGCGGATTGCGTAATTATTTGCGAAACCCCGAAAATCAACCCTCACCGGGAAGCGATGAAGCAAATTCTGGCCGGGGCGCTCGGGGTGGATATTACTCAAATAGGAATTAAAGCGAGTACTTCCGAAAAACTCGGCTTTACCGGAAGAGGGGAAGGAGTGGCTGTCCAAGCGGTGGCGACACTCTACGGAGCGTTAATTCCCCAAAAAATCTGATTTTTAATTTTTTTTCGGCCGCAGAGTAACATTTTTTACGCGGCCGGGTGTTTAATAGACGTGAACACTTCTAAAGAGACCGAAAAACTTCAATTGGATACCTTGTATCGCACTTACGCGCCGATGGTTCTCCGCCGGTGCCGCACCCTTCTCAAAAATGAGGAGGAGGCGCTCGATGTAATGCAGGATGTCTTTTTTCGGATTCTCGCGAGAAAAGAAGATCTGGAACTCGGGACGCCTTCAAGCCTTTTGTGGAATACCGCTACGCGGCTCTGTTTGAACGTCATTCGGGACAAAAAGCGTCACGGAACTACCGATTCTTCGGAAGATTTGCTTTCATCCATCGCAAATCTCGATGACGAATCCGAAATCCATGAACACCGGAGTCTGCTTTCTCATTTGTTTCGTCACGAACCGAAGTCTTCACAGCTGATTGCAGTCTTACACCTTGTGGACGGAATGACCTTAGAGGAAACCGCCCGGGAAGTGGGAATGTCTGTCAGCGGCGTTCGCAAACGCTTAAAGTCGTTGCGGACATCACTCACGGCTATGGAGGCTTTATGACTTTTCCGGATTGGAAATTAGAGCGTTACCTGCTCGGAGAGCTTTCTCCGGAGGCAACCGAAGAAATTCGCAAACGCGAACAAACAGAAGATATTTTACGGGAGCGCTTAAAGAAATTGCGGCAGGATAATGAAGAAATCCTCTCTCTTTATCCTCCCGAAGAAATGGTTCCGCAAATCAAGAGCCGTTCTTTTCAGGTGAAAAAGAAGGCGTCGTCAAGAAATTATATCCCTCTTTGGGCGGCGGCTCTGTTTGCGATCGCCTGTATTCCGGGAATTCCTGTGATTTTCGATGAGATTCAAAACTCGGAAAGAGCGGGCGTCGTTTCGGAAAGCGGTATCGAAGTCACGCGGATCAAAGGATTTGCGCCGCGGCTCGAAGTTTGGCTCAAGCAGAGCGGCGAAGCCGAGGCTCTCGCGAATAATGCGAGCGTAAAAGCAGGCGATGAAGTCCAGCTGCGTTATTCTGTGGCGGAACGCTGTTACGGCATGCTTGTGAGCCTCGACGGCAACGGGATTCTCACCGCTCATTTACCTGAAAACAGTTTTCAGGCGCAGTTACTGGAACCCGGACAAATGACTTTCCTGGACAAAGCGTACCGGCTTGACAATGCCCCGGACTTTGAAATTTTTTATCTCATCACTTCGGCCGAACCTTTTGCAGTAGAGCCCGGAAAATTTGATTCCTTATTGAATCAAAAAGAAGTGACCATCACTCAACTTGCCTTGAGAAAAGGATAATCCCGGAGGAACTATGAAAAACTTACTTTGTGTACTCTTGCTCTTTTTCGCGGCCTCCGGTTTTGCCGCCGAAGAATCCGGTTTGATTGAGCGTTATTTGATTGCCGTGGGCGCCAATGACGGCGGCAACGACCGCCCGAAACTCCGCTATGCCGCTCAGGATGCCAAATCTTTTATGAGCGTACTTTCCGAAATGGGCGGCGTTTCCAAACAAAATGAAATTTTCTTGGAGGACCCTTCCGTAAAGGAAATCGATGCCGCCATGACAACCATGGAAAAACATTTTGCCGCCGCTCCGAAAATCAAGGGACGGCGCGAAATACTCTTTTTTTACAGCGGTCATGCCGATGAACGCGGACTCTTGCTTGGAAAAGAAGTGTTCCCGTGGAAAGATCTCCGGAAACAGATTTCGAATCTTTCGGCAGATGTGAAAATTTCGGTGATCGATGCCTGCGGAAGCGGAGCGATTACGCGTTTGAAAGGCGGCGTTTCCGTGCCGGCGTTTCTGATGGACGAATCTTCGGACATGAAAGGCTATGCTTTTATTACATCGAGCACGCAGGACGAAGCGAGTCAGGAAAGCGATCGCATTAAAGGATCTTTCTTCACGCATGCTTTTGTGAGCGGCCTCCGCGGCGGCGGTGACCTTACCGGCGACGGAAAAGTAACGTTAAGCGAAGCCTATCAGTTTGCTTTTAATGAAACGCTCCACCGCACCCAGCAGACCATGGGCGGCGCACAGCATCCGAGCCGCGATATGAACCTTGCGGGTACAGGCGATGTGGTGATGACCGACGTACGCCGTACCAGCGCGACTCTCGCTCTCGACAGTGCGTTTGACGGCCGCTTTTTTATCCGGGACGAGAGCAATCTTCTCGTAGCGGAACTTTATAAAAAATCCGGGCGTGAAGTGGAAATCGGACTTCCGGCCGGTGAGTACAAAGTACAGCTTGACGTACCGAGTAAGAATTACGCCGCCGCCGTCCGAATTAAGGAAGGAAATAAAACCTATTTGAATTTCAAACAAATGAAAGAAGTGGCGGCGGAACGCACGGTATCCCGCGGCAGCGCGGTGGCGGAACTGGATTCTTCCAAGGCGGTGAAAAAACGTTTTTCTTTCAATTTCTTTGATTTTGAAAGCGAACCGCGTAAAGGCGTGCAGCTCGGCTTTTTTGCCGCCAAAGCGCGTGAAAACATGAGCGGTGTGCAAGTGAGTCTTTTTGCAAACGTCGCTCAAAAAGAGTTTCGCGGCACTCAGGTTTCCGTAGGACTCAATTATGCCAAATATATCCGGGGCGCCCAATTTTCAATGCTCAACATTGCGGAATCAATTGACGGAGCGCAAGTGAGCCCGACAGTCAATATCGCGACCAATTCTTCTCAAGGGTTTCAACTGAGTGTGTCAAACTTTGCCGGCGATACTTTGGAAGGAGTGCAAGTCGGTGTGATGAACATAGGCGCACAAGTGAACCAAGGACAATTCGGCGTGTTCAATGCTGCGGGAAATGTGGGAACCGCTCAAGCGGGCGTTGCGAATTTCACCAAAACGGTTCCGATTCAGGCGGGTATATTTAACGCTGCCAAAGAGGTGAATTACGTTCAGGCCGGCGTGGCGAATTTCACCAAAACAACGGATACTCAGGTTGGTGTGTTTAACGCAGCCGGTAATGTCGGTGTTACGCAGGCCGGGGTCGGTAACTTCAGCGGAAAAACCGGTTATTCCCAAGCGGGCGTATTCAATGTCACCGGGAAAACAAAAGCGCAGGGCGGTGTAATAAATATCGCCGGAACCGAAGATTTATTCCAGCTCGGTGTTATGAATATTGCCGGGAACGCCGGCGGCCGGCAAATCGGGATCATCAATATTTGCGGAACCTGCGATAAAACTCCGGTCGGCATTATCAGCATTGTCGGAAACGGCGTGTGGGCGGCTTCGGCGATGATGGATGAGACTGCAAACCTTATCGGAAACCTGCGCCTCGGCACGGAATATTTTTACACGGTTCTTGAATACACTCGCGGATTCGAAGACAAAAAAATGTTCCGGGAATTCGGAAAAGACGTTCAGTACGGATTTGGATTCGGAACTCAATTCGGGCGCAAAGGCACTCATGTGAACATGGAATATGTGTTCCTGAATGTTTACTCCAAGCATCCGGGCGACGGCTTTTCTGTTGTGGACATAGGTTCGGATTCCGAAAGTAATTACCATCACCGCGTTCGCCTCGGCACCACCGTTCGGTTGTTTCCCTGGGTTGGTATCCGCGGCGGGATCTCGGCGAGCGTTGTTACCGAAGGTTATGCCGACCGGTTTAATATCGAACCGAAAGGCGAATGGCACGCCGAGTGGAATATCGCCGGCCGCGAAGTCCGCGTATGGCCGGGACTCTACGCCGGTTTGATTTTCGGAAAGTTCTAACCAAAGAATCCGTTTTTTCGGAAATAAAAATCCCGGGAAAAGGGATTCGGCCTTGCAGCCATTCCCGCAAAACATTCATCAAAAGATGGATGTTTTGTCGCATAGCGTTAAACGTCTATCCTTGAAAAATTAAGGAGGGGGAGTATCCCCCTCGCTTCAACCTCGCTTGATCGCGCGCCTTATTCCGGCTTCTTTCAGTCGCCGAGGCGCACGGCGAGTTTTTCGCATCCCCCCTCGAAACCGGGTCGAAAATATTCGACCCCTAACATCGTTATTGTTACGTTCAAATCAAAATAGGTGTTATTAAACAATTGGTTTTTTCGCTATGCCGATCTTAAAACAGTCATCCTGAACTTGTTTCAGCATGACTGTTTCAGGATCCATGTTTTTGGACCCCGGATCAAGTCCGGGGTGACGGTATGTTCTTCGTGATTTCAATATTAGCGTATCCTGATGTCCATTCCCATGATTGCAATTCCCGAGGAACTCGGTAGCAATTTTTTATCCCTAAGCGCGGTTCTCAATGCTTTGGGGACAAATTTTTAGGCTGGAAGCCGCTCCAATTTGTCCCGAAGCGTTGGAACCGTGCGAACATTGCGTGAGGCAGGCGGAGGGTGCGCGCTGGCGCGCAGTGCGCAGCACCGACCGGA